>NZ_JBSFYC010000020.1:0-109953 GCF_053595675.1 Streptomyces sp. NPDC002446
TCGCGCGCCGTCAGCTTGCCCTTCGCACGCTGCGCCTCGGTCGCCCGCTCACTGGGCCCTCGCCGGACCTGCTCACGGATGGCGTGCAGCTCGGCCAGCCGGTCGCGCATGCCCTCCCGATGCTCCACGGCCGGAGCGGGGGCGGCGGCTGGGTTCGGTACGTCTGCGAGCTCCGTCACGTTCAAGTCCTAGGTCATTTCGGCAAAGTGGTGAAAGTGCCACGAGGGGTGGCGGACGCCCTTCGCCTGCGCTCGGGATCCCGCGAGAGCGTCACTGCCAGCTGTGCGGAGACCGGAAAGCGGTCCGGCGGTCGGGACGGGACCACCGCGCAGCGGAGCGCTCTTCGCCCACCACGGTGGCCGAGTCGGCGCCGGCGCGCACGCGAGAGAGCAACACGGCCGATACGGCGGCCAGTTCCTCGCGGTCGGGGCACCCGCGCTCCACACGGATCAACGCGTCGTCATCGTGCATGGTCAAGAGTCCTCATCTCCCCTGCGGCCACGTCCGGGCGGGCGCCACGCTGTGCAGGCGATGCTCGTCCGCGCCGCTCAAGCACGCCTGGACTGCCCGTGGAACGGGCAGGCACCGGTCTCCGGCACACCGGCCGTCGCGTCGGACGTGCGCAGCGGTTGTCCCAAACCGAAGTGCCGGTTTATTGCCTCCCCGGCCGCCACGCAGGACGGGCAGCTCCTTGCCGCCCAGCCCGCACAACCCCGAAAAGGCAGCCATATGGCCTCACTTCGGCTCTCCTTCAGCCGTCCACGTCACACGCTCGCGCTCGACTCCTGACGGAATTTTCAAGCCGAAATATGCGCCAATCGGTCACCAGCCTAGAAAAGAAACCAGCGAGTTGGTTTGATGCCGTCATGATGCCGCGCTACACTCCACCTCTCCCCGCATCCGGCGTGCTCGCCGCTGCTCGGCTCGGACCGTCCTGGATGGCGATCCGCGGCGGGGGTCACCGATGACGATGCAAGACAGGGCCAGAGCCACTCGTCATGCTCTGATTCGCTCTGCGGCTCAGACCTTCGACCACCACGGCTACGCCCAGGCGAAGCTCTCGGGTATCAGCTCCGGCGCCGGCGTGAGCCCTGGGGCGCTGCACTTTCATTTCGACACCAAGTCCGCGATGGCGGCGGCCGTCGAAGCCGAAGCGGCAAGTACGCTGCGCGGCCTGGCCCGCAACATTCCGCGCAGAGGGACGTCGGCCCTTCAGGTCCTGATCGATGTCACCCATGCGTTCGCGCAGCAGATCCGCTGGGACGTCGTGGTCCGGGCGGGCCTGCGCCTGAACTGCGACGCCTCCCATGCCACCGACGTGAACCTCAACGGAATGTGGTCCACGTGTGTGCAGGAGATCATCGCGGATGCGGCGAACGAGGGCGCGGTGCTCTCCGGCGTCTCCCATGAAGACATGACGGCCACGGTTGTGGCGGCGACCATCGGGGTCGAAACGCTCGGCCTGCAGAACCCGGACTGGTTGTCGCGGCCCTCTCTCACCGGCCTCTGGCGGATGCTGCTGCCCGGTCTGGCCGCGCCGGCGCTGCTCGATCAGCTCAACCCCGCCGGAACCGAATCAATGATCAACGTCGATGGGGGCGTCATCGGCCCGGACCCGGCTCCCGTGAAGCCGGTTCCCCGGCCACGGCGGACTCCGTCCGGCTGAGGCTCGTACCGCAGGCCCTGAAAGCGAAAGAGAGCTGCCGCCGTCCGACCGTGAGGCCGGACTGCGGCAGCTCTGTGCTGTCCCGGGCTGAGGACGGGGCGGGCAGCGTTTCGCCTCCTGTCGAGTGGTTCTCGATCGGCTGTCGCCTGAGGGTGAGCTGACGGTCCAGTGCCGCTCAGCGGCTGGATCACGCAGCCCGGCCGGGGGCGAACGGGCTGGTCACCGGCGGCAGCGGGCCGCACCGGGGATCCGCTGCGGTGTCCTTGGGCGGCGCGGCCGCGGTCCGGCCACAGGGGATGCCGGACCGCGACGCGAGCGTCGCCCGACCCGTTCTCAAGCGGCCGGCGGAACAGTCAGCTCCACCCCGTACGGAGGGAGCCGACCATCACAGCTGTGACCGCCGCCGCCACGCGCCCTGCCCGGCAGAACGCCGACGAGTGCGGCCGGGACGAGGCCGCCGCCCTACTCCGGGCGACCCGTCTCGACGAGCTCCTGGGTGACCCGTACGACCCCGCCAACCCCCATGGGCTCAAGTCCGTCTTCGCCGCCGACGAACGCCGGCAGCCGCCCTCGGAGACGGAACTCCTGCTGCGCGACTTCGGGCTGGGGGCCGAGTTCGTCCCCGCCGAGCTGGGCGGCCGGCTCACCCGGGCCGATCTGCTGGCCCGGGTGCTGCGGCCGGTCTTCCGCCGCGATGTCGCCCTGGGCTTCAGTTCCGGCATCACCTCGCTGTTCGCCACCGCCGCGGTCTGGTCCGCAGGCGACGAACGCCAGCGCGCGGCCACGGCCGAGCTGCTGCTCAGCGGCGGCCGGGCCTCGATCGTGCACCACGAACTCGCCCACGCCAACGCCATTCTGCGGGGCGAGTTCACCGCCCGCCCGGTGCCGGGCGGCGGCTTCTCCATGAGCGGGCGCAAGGACGTCATCCTGAACGCGGCGCGGGCCGACGCCTATGTCGTCTACGCCCGCACCGCGCAGGACCGTGGCCCGCGCAGCCATTCGGTGCTGCTCGTCGATCCCGCCGAGGTGCCCTCCGGTACCTGGAGCCGCCTGCCCCGCGTCACCACCACGGGCATGCGCGGCGGTCTCTTCTCCGGCCTGGAGTTCACCGCGTCCCCGGTTCCGGGGGACGCTCTGGTGGGACGGCTCGGCGACGGTGTGGCCTTGGCGCTGCGGACCTTCCAGGTCAACCGCGCGCTCATTCCGGGGGCCGTGATCGCGGCCGCGGACACCGTCCTGCACTCCGCTGTGCGCGCCGCCACCAGCCGCACCGGCCCGGTGGCCCGCCGCTGGCACAGGCCGCTCGCCGGTGTCTTCGCCGACCTGCTGGCCTGCGACAGCATGGCGACCGTCGCGCTGCGGTCGCTGAGCCTGCTGCCCGATCGTGCCCATCTCCTGGCCGCGGCCGTCAAGTACGTCGTGCCCGACCTGCTCCGTGAGGATCTGGAGGAACTGGCCACCGTCCTCGGGGCGCACGGGTACGACTTCGGCAGCCCGCAGTACGGCGTCCTCGACAAGCTGATGCGCGATCTGCCCGTGGCCGGACTCGGCCACGCGGGGGCCGCCGCCTGCCAGGCGATGATCGTTCCGCATCTGCGCAGGCTGGCCGAGGATTCATGGTTCACCGGCGACGAACCCGATCCCCGGCTCTTCGCCCGGCACGCCGCCTTGTCGCACTTCGACTACCGGTCCCTGGGCATCGCCGGCGGCCGCGACGGCCTCGCCCGCACACTCGTGGGAGCAGCGGCACGACTGTCCGCCCGTCGCGGCACGGACCAGCAGCTGGCCGACCTCAGCACGCT
Organism: Streptomyces sp. NPDC002446; assembly: GCF_053595675.1. Lineage (NCBI taxonomy): Bacteria > Bacillati > Actinomycetota > Actinomycetes > Kitasatosporales > Streptomycetaceae > Streptomyces > Streptomyces sp. NPDC002446. The sequence continues at coordinate 3,469 of NZ_JBSFYC010000020.1, forward strand.
GGCCGAGGCGTGCGTCGGCGAACTGCGCGAACTGCGCCGGCGCTGCCGGACGCTGCCGTCCTCGGCTGCCGCTTCGCCCCCCGATCCCGTGGCCTGTCAGCTCGCCGACCGGTACGCGCTGCTCCTGGCCGCCGCGTCCGTCCTCGGCACCTGGGAGGCCCAGGACGGCACGGACCCCTTCCTCGCCGACCCCGCGTGGGCGGTGCTGGCCCTGTCCAGGCTCGCCGAACGGCTCGGCATCGCGGCGCCCGTCCCGACCGGAGACCACCTCGGGCGGGTGCTGGAGGAACTGATTCGCCGCTTCCACAACGGATACAGCTGTGACCTCTATGCCGCAAAGCTCACCCAGTAGCCCGGTCCCCCGCGCTGGGCGGGGGCCGTGGACGGTACCGGCGGCGGCCGGCCGGTCGATCGCGCCGCCCGTGCACATCGCCGGGCCCGACGGGCCGTGGGACGCGGTGCGCCACAGCATGGAGCACCAGGGAAACGCCGTGGTGCACACCACGTGGGAGGAGTGGCTGCCCGCCATGCTCGCCACCCCCGCCCTGCGCCCGCTGCTCGGCCGGGACTGGCAGCGCTACCGGCGCACCGGCGACCCGACGGTCCGCTACCGTTTCGTGGCCTCCCGCATGGCCGTCAAGTACACGGCCGCGGCGGCGCTGCGCACCGACCCGGTCGACCTCGATCTGTCGTACGGGATCGGCGGACGGCCGTATCTGCGCGGCCTCGGCCAGATCGATGTGAGTCTGACCCACACCGACGCGCTGATCGCCGTCGGCATCAGCCGCAACGGCAGGATCGGCGTCGACGCCGAGCCCGCCTCCCGCCCGATGTCCTTCGATCTGCTGCGCGATCATGTGTGTGCCCCCGGCGAACGGGCAGCGCTCGCGCTGCTTCCGCCGCGGGAACAAAGCGCCCAGCTGCTGCGGCTGTGGACGCTCAAGGAGGCCTACACCAAAGCCCTGGGCCAGGGGCTGCAGCTGGAGTTCACGGAATTCGGCTTCGACGTGGACGGCGGCGGGCTGCTCGGTCCGGACGGCGTCGCCGTGGCACGTGACGAGTGGGAGTTCGCCACCTTCCGCGTCCCGGGCGGCTACCTGCTGAGCGTCGCCTGCCACGACAACGGGCTCGACGCCGCGCGCGACGGCGCCGTGGCCAGCATGCTCGACCAGGGATTCGTGAGCGTGGTCACCGAAGCGCTGGAGCAGATCTGAGCCGGGCCGCGACGACGACCGGGGCCGGTCCGACGGGTCAGGGTCGGACCGGCCCCGGGGCTACGGGGACCTACCGGAGCGAGGGGGTGGTGTGCATGCCGAGGTGGGCTCGGATCGCCGACACCAGTTCGGCGACGCCCCGCTCCTTCAGCACGCTGTAGTGGTCGCCGTCCAGGTCGACCACCGCGGGGGGCGCGGCGGAGTAGCCGGAGCGGCCCTCGATGAACGAGTAGTCGTCCCCCGCGGCCTTGAAGACGGCCACGGGAGCGTTCAGGCGCCGTTCGGCCAGTTCGCGGAAGCTGTACTCGAACTCGTATGTCTCCCCCACGATTCGGGTGATCCTCCGGATGAGAGGCCCGTCGAGGGCGGGGAAGACACTGTGGACGACGGCCACGAAGCTGTCCTCGTCCCGCGTCGCCTCAAGGCACCGGTCCAGCTCGGGCCCGCTGACGGAGCCCGCGAAGACGGAGAACAGGATCGTCACATACGCCGGGTTGCGGTACGAGGCCGTACGCCCGTGGCGGTCGCCGTCGGCCTGGCGGACCTTCGGGTTCCCCGGGCAGAGCAGCAGCAGGTTCTCCACCTGCTCGCCGGCCTGCTCCAGTTGCCAGGCCGCCTCGAAGGCGACGCGTGCGCCGAAGGAGTACCCCCACAGCGTGTACGGGCCCTTGGGCTGCACGCGCCGGATCTCGGCCACGTCGGCGGCGGCCATCTCCCGGATCGTCGGGTGGGGTGTCTCTCCGGCGTTGATGCCGTGGGCCTGTATGCCGTAGAAGGGCCGGCCGATGCCTGCCTGGCGCCCCAGGAGGCGGAGGTTCATCGGATAGCCCCCGAGTCCGGGCCAGCAGAAGACCGGGCTGTCCGTACCCTCGTTGTTCAGCAGTACCAGCCGTGAGGACGGTTCGCTGCCGTCGCTCCCGATGCGGGCCGCCAGGTCGGCCAGCTTCGGGTGCTCGAAGACGGCCTGGAGCGGCAGCTGCGTACCGAACTCCTTGTTGATCTTGTTGATGAGTGCGACGGCGGTCAGCGAGTTCCCCCCGGCGGCGAAGAACTCGTCCTCCACCGACACGTTCTCGTACTTCAGCGCCTTGCCCCACTCCCCGGCGAGCCAGCACTCGGTCCGTGTCGCGGGGGCGACGTAGGGGGCCGCCGTATCGGCCGAGCGGACCGCGTCGGAGGCGGCCAGGGCCTTGCCGTCGATCTTCCCGTTCGCGGTCAGGGGCAGCTCGTCGAGCACCAGGACCCGGTTCGGGATCATGTAGTCGGGCAGGAGATGAGCCAGCTCATCCTTGATCATCTCCGCCGGGCCCTTCATGTGGACCGCGTCCTCGTGCATGCCCTCGCTGCGGATCTGCTCCTCGCTGACCTTGCCGCCGAGGAAGAAGTACGAGGCGCCCGAGCCGGTTCCGCAGGCGGCCAGGATGTCGTCCATGCGCCGCGCCGCCGGCAGCGGATGGCCGGTCCTGGAGCTGTAGCCCGATGACATGAAGCCCAGCCCGAGGCCGTTGCGCTGCAGGTGGTGCAGCTTTGCCCCCAGGCTGACGTACTCCAGCCACTCCTGGTCCGCCCGGCTGACGGCGGTGATGCCGAAGCCGGCCCGGTCGTACACCTTCTGGTTGATGGCGATCACATGCTTGCGCAGGACCAGCTCGTCGGAGATCCGCACCAGGTCGCCACGCGCATGACAATACTGACCGGCGGGCAGGCCGGCCACGCCTCCGGGGTGGGCCTGCACATAGATCTCGGTCGGGTCCTGCGGGGGCGTTCCGTCGTTGCGGTGGATCTCGAAGGTGCCCAGGTAGTAGTCCTCGTCGGCGACGTCCAGGCCGTCCTTGACGGACGAGCGGTGGGCCAGCGGGCGGATGTTCAGCCCGAACTCGGGCAGCACCTCCTCGAACAGGCCCACCATGTGCCCGGTCTCGAACTCCAGCACTTCCTGGATGTTGTTCTTGTACACCGGCTCGATCGCCCGCTTCTTGCCGACGAAGTGCACGGCGAGGGGCGTACCCGAGGGGTCGGCCGCATCGCCGATCCGGATCAGGGTGTGGTCGACGGGATGGTAGTAGTACACGCCCGGCGCCAGGCCGGCCACGCCGCCGGCCCCGCCGGCCTCCAGGTACATCTGCGTCGCGTACAGCGCGCCGGGGGAAGCGTAGGCGTACTTCGGCAGCAGCCGCTCTTCACTGCGGTACTGGCCGAACCACCTGAGGATCTCGCCGAGTTCGGCGAACGTCACCTCGTCGAGGCCGCGGGAGAAGCCGCTGACGGTCCGCGGGGCGAGAAGTTCCAGGACTTCTTCGCGGGTGGCCTGCCCGCCCTCGTAGAAGCGGTAGGTCTTGCGGGCGAAGGTCTCGAGCCGCTGACGCTGGGACTCCTGCTTTCCGGGCAGTTGCGCCACCGGTCGTCCGTGCAGCTCCTCGGGGTCCCTGACGCCCGGGTTGGACAGCTGCGCCTTCACCTGGAGCTTGGTCGCCTTGGACTGGTGGTGACCGCCGTGGTTCCCCTGGTCCATCAGCGCCGCTTCCTTCGGGTTCAGCTCGACGCACGCCACCAGGTTCTGGAAGCCGGTCCGCGCGTCGTCGGTGACGAGGACCGCCGCGCGCTTGACCCAGGTGTGCTCCTCGATGGCCAGGGCGATCTCGTCCAGCTCGACGCGGTAGCCGCGCAGCTTGATCTGGTTGTCGGTCCGGCCGGAGAACTGGATGGTGCCGTCGGGGTTCCAGTAGGCCAGGTCCCCGGTCCGGTACAGCCGCTCCGTCGGGACGAAGGGCGAGGGGACGAAACGCTCCCGCGTCTGGTCGGGCCGCTGGAGGTAGCCGCGCGCCAGCTGGACGCCGCCGATGTACAGCTCGCCGGTCTCGCCGATGTCCACCGGTGCGAGGTTCTCGTCGAGGATGAAGCACTGGGTGTTGTCGACGGGCACGCCGATCGGGATGGTGCCGGCGCCTTCGCCGATCTCGTCCGGGTCGACCAGATACGCGGTCGCGTTGATGGTGCACTCGGTCGGGCCGTAGAGATTGACCAGGGAGGCCCACGGAAGCTCGTCGGCGAAGGCCCGTGCGAGCTGCCGGGACAGTGCCTCACCGCCGGAGAAGACCCTCCTGAGCGAGGTGCACAGGGAGAACTCCTCGTTGTCCAGGAGTGCTTGAAGCAGGGTCGGCACGCACTGGAGCGTGGTCACCTCGTGCTCGGTGATGGTCTGGATCAGGGCCTGGGGGTCCCGGTGGATACCGGGCGCACCCACCACGACCCGGCCGCCCACGGCAGGGGCCAGGATCTCCCACTGCGCCGCGTCGAAGCTCATCGGCGTCTTCTGCAGCACCGTGGTGCCCTTGCCCAGGTGTCCGCAGGCGTGCATCCACCGCATCTGGGACATGATGCTGCGGTGCTCGATCAGCACGCCCTTCGGTCGGCCCGTGCTGCCCGAGGTGTAGATGACATACGCCAGGTCGTCCGGCCGGGGCACCGCGGGAGCCGCCTCGGTGCTGTGCTCCTCATGGCGAGCCTCGGCCTCGGCCAGGGTGACCACCCGGGTGCCTCGCGGGGCGAGCTCGGCCAGGCGCGCGGCCAGGTGGTCCTGGGTGACGATGACGCGGGTGCGGCTGTCCTCGATCATGTAGCGCAGCCGGTCCTCGGGGTACTCCGGGGACAGCGGCAGATAGGCGGCCCCGGCGAACAGGATGCCCCACGCGCCGGCCATCAGGTCCAGGGACGGTTCGACGTACAGACCCACGGTGTCGTCAGCACCGATGCCCATCTGCTGCAGGCGGACGGCCAGCCGGTCGCCGGCCTGCACCAGCTCCCGGTAGGTGAGGCTCTGGTCGCCGCAGGCGGCCGCGATGGCCCCGGGCCGGGTCTCCGCCTGCTCCCTCAGCAGGCCGGGGAGGCAGTTGCCCAGGTGCGTGCCGCGTATTCGTGCGCCGAACGGTGCGGTCTTCACGGGTTCCTCCCCGCTCACTGATACATCGTCACGAGGCATGGGCTACGGGCTCCTCAGTCGATACCTGGGCTCTCGGCCGCTGCCTGGGCTGCGCCAGGACGACGGCGGCGACCACGGCCGCGGCACCGGCCAGCTGCAGCGGCGACAGTTCCTGGCCGAGGAAGGCGTATCCGAGGACCGTTGCGGCCAACGGGCTGGCGAACCCGAGGATCGATACCGCCAGTGCGGGCAGCCGCTCGATGCCCCTGAACCACATCGCGTAGGCGAGCAGGGCCCCGATCACGCTCAGGTACCCGAACCCGGCGAGGTTCGAGCCGGTGATGTGGCCGGGGAGTCCTTCGGCGGCCAGGGTGGCCGGCACCAGAACGAGGCCCCCGACGGTCAACTGCCAGCCGGTGAAGGTCAGTACGTTCACACCCGCCGGCCGGCCCCAGCGTTTGGTGAGCACGATGCCGGTCGCCATGCAGACCGCGCCCGCCAGGCCGGCCAGCACACCCACGGTGTCCAGACCCGCCTGCGGCTGCAGCACCAGCAGCGCCACCCCCACCACGCCGAGCACGCACGCTGCCACTTGCACCGGCTGGATGCGGTCCTTCAGCAACGCTGCCGCCAGCAGCAGCACCAGCATCGGCTGCACCGAGACCACCAGGGCCGCAACGCCGCCGGGCAGGTGGTACGCGGCCACGAACAGCAGGTAGAAGAACGCGCCGATGTTCAGCACACCCAGCACCAGGGCGCGCCACCACCACACCCCGCGCGGCAGCACCCTGCCGACCGCGAGCAGCACCAGCCCGGCCGGCAGGGCCCGCACGGTGGAGGCCAAGAGCGGTCTGTCGGGCGGCAGGAGCTCCGTCGTCACCAGGTAGGTGCTGCCCCAGACCGCCGGGGCCAGGGAGGTCAGGGCCGTGTCCCACGCCAGCCGGTTGCCCCTCACTTCGCCCCCCGCGCGGCCGGGGGCCATGAGGCGGACAGGGCGGCAGCGCCCATGACGGGTATGGATCTGAGCACGGTGATTTCTCCGATTCGGGCAGGATGACGCAGCAACAAGGCCGGACCGGCCGCACGTTCGGGTGCGCGGCAGTAACCGACCAGTGAGACCATAAGGCAAGGCTTACCTAATTAGGGCGAGTTCCGCAGAGTCCTGGTCTTCACCGGCCCCGGCGAGCGCCTGCCGGCGGCCTTCCTGTCCGCACCGCCCGCACCTGTGCGGCTGCGCGCGTGGTGTTCAGCGCAGGAGCTGCAGCGGGAACGCCTTGGCCATCGCGGCCATACCCGCGTCGTTGGGGTGCAGGCCGTCGCCGCCGTTGTAGGCGGGGAGCAGCCGGCCGGGGTGGGCGGGGTCGCGGACCACGGCGTCGAAGTCGACGACTCCGTCGAATGCGCCGCTCGTGCGGATCCATTCGTTGACGGCCTGCCGGGTCGACTCCCGCTGCGCGGTGTAGTAGCCGAGGGTGTTGCCTTCGAAGGGCAGGATCGTCGCGCCGAAGATCTTCAGGCCGCGCTGGTGGGCGCGCTGGATCAACTGCTTGTAGCCGTCGATGAGTTGGGGTGCGGTGACCTCCTCGGAGGCGGGCGCGGCGATGCCCGGCACACCCAGGTCGTTGATGCCGAGGAGCACGGTGACGGCACGTGCCCCCGGCTGACGCAGCACGTCCCGGTCGAACCTCTTCAGACCGCTCTCGCCGAAGTACGCGGCGAAGGACTCGGCGGGTGAACCCGGGACCGGGTTCGGGTCCCGCAGCAGGCGGTTTCCGCCTATGCCGGCGTTCACGACGCCGGTGCCGGCCAGCTTCTCGTCCCCGCGCAGGCGTTCGGCGAGCAGGTCGGGCCAGCGGTGGTTGGCGTCGGCCTGGGTGTGTTCGCCGTCGGTGATGGAGTCGCCGAGCGTCACCAGTGCCGAATCCGCCTTGCCGCCGGCGCTGTCGACGGCCACGCCCGACAGGAAGTGCCACGACGTGGTGGTGGCGGTCGGTGTGAGGTCGGGCTTGCCCGTGACGTCGCCGTTCGCGACGAAGTTGCGCTGGTACGCCGCCGAGTGCACGGTGCTGCCGGGGGTGCGCTGCGGCAGATACAGGCTGATGACGAGGTCGCCGCCCGCGGTCGTGGGCAGCTCGATCGGGTCGCTCCAGCGCTGCGTGCCCGGCGCGAGCGTCGTCGATGCGCTGCCGTCGAAGCGCAGTACCCGGTCGGTGCCGGGATCGATGGCCGTCGCCGGACCGCCCGCCGACGGACGTGCGGCATGCGCCCCGCCGATCACCAGCGGCGACGAGCCGAACTCGTTGGTGAGCCGCACGCGCAGGCTGCCCCCGGCGACGGACAGGTGCACCTTCTGCCGCAGGGTCTGGTCCTTGTACTCCGTGGAGTCGGAGGCGGGCACAGCGGTGGGCGAGGCGGCCCAGGTGCCGATGAACGGCTCGGTCGCGGCGTGTGCGGCGGGCGTCGGGGCGAGCACGGCGACGAGAGCCGTGAGGGGCAGACTCAGCAGAGCTCGGATGCGTCTGCGCATGGGGGATCGTGCCTTTCCTGGGTGGGTGGGGTGGTTGCGAGCGAACGTATGGAGACGGCCGGGGCACGTCAACAGCTGTACGGAGCGCTGCTGACGCCTCTGACCAGGCCCGATGGCCGCTCCGGTCAGCTCCGACCGTGTCTCGTGTGCCGCTCCGGCTGTCCTTGAGGCCGTGTGCCGAGGGCCGGATCCGCGGCGGAGCCGTTGTCCTTGCCGCCCCGCCGCGTCAGGTGTTCAACTGACCGCCGGGCGGCAGTTGAACGTCTTCTCAGTGGTCGGCTCCCCCGACCCCTCGCGCGAACTCCGCCCACATGTCCGCGTACTTGCTCGCCAGGTCGGCCACCAGGTCCGTACAGTGAGAGGGCACCGCCTCAGCCATCGTCAGCAGTTCCCGTCGCTCCACGGCGCTGCGTTGCAGCAGGCGCAGCAGCTGGCGGCCGCTCTCCTTGTGCCGCAGTGACGGGTCGCGCAGCAGCTTGTCCATCGGCGAGACGTCGATCGAGCGGATCGGGCGGACCACGCCCCCCGTTTCCCTGGCCGCGCTGTCCCGCGTCGGTGCGCAGTTCTTGGTGCCGGTGGTCGGCCGTCTCTCCGGCACGTCCCGTTCCGGTACGGGGGAGCGGCCGGCGGCGAGTCGTTTGCGGACGTCGCTGACCGTCGCCGGTGAGATGCCGACGTGCCGGGCCACCTCGCGCAGGGAGGCGCCGGGGTGCTCCGTCAGCAGTTCGGCGGCCTTGCGGCGGCCCTCCGCGCCGTCCAGCGGCCGGACCTTGCCGTCCTTGCCCTTACGGGCCTGCGGGTAGGGCGTCACGCCGGTCGAGGTGGCGCGCAGTGCCGCCACGGTCTTGGCGCTGGTTCCCGTGGTGCGTGCCACTGCCCGGTCCGACAGGTGCGGCCACTGGGCGAGGATGCGCTCGGCCGCGGCCCGGCGGTCTTCCCGGGAGAGGGGGAGGCCGTGCGCCCTGTTGGACTGGACCGCGAGCAGGAACGCCTCCTCGGCCGCGCCGTCGAAGAATCGCACCTCGATGGTGGTGCGGCCCTTCGCGCAGGCGGCCATGATGCGGTGCATGCCGTCGATGACCCGCATCGTGGACCGCTCCACGAGGATCGGCGGCAGCGAATCGTCGAGCTCCGCCAGCCGGGCGACGTGCTCGGCGTCTTCTCCTCGCAGGCGGGGAGAGTAGCCGGGCACAAGCGACGAGATCGGTACGGATTCGATGTCCTGGTCGACGGTTCCGGCCGCGGCCGCGGTCATTGTCGGGGCGTCAGTATCCTCTCGCGCTGATCCGAGAAGAAGTGCACTGGAATTGGGCATGTGACGGACTCAGCTCCCCCAGAATTCGGCTTCTTGACGCACCGCTGAACCGGGCCGGCCGGCCGTGAGTTCTGCTGGCTTCTGCACGGTACACAGATTCAGCCTGCACCGGTGACGAATGGCATGGAGCTGGAAGCCAGAACGGTTAGAGCCGCGCTTGAGAACGGCTAGCGCTCACAGAATGATTTCACTCCCGTCCGGCAAAACCTCCGCGCCGGTCTGCCGCGCCAGCGCGCTGGCGGAAGAGGAGGGGTCGAGAAGGGGGTTGGTGTTGTTGAGGTGGGTGTAAATCCGGCGCAGGCCCCGATGGCGGGCGAGGGCGGCGAGGCTGCCGCCGGGGCCGGCCACGGGCAGATGGCCCATCAGGGGCTGCCCGGCGTCTTCGGAGCGCACGGCCGTGCCCAGTTCGTCGGCGCTGAAGAAGGTTCCGTCCAGCAGGGCGCAGGAGGCCGAGGCCAGCAGGTCGTCGAACCCGTCCGGCCAGGCGGCCAGGCAGGGCGCGTAGACCAGTGCTCCGCCGGTCGCCGGGTCTTCGATGCGGTAGGCGCTCACCCAAGGGGCGTCCGGGGCCGGGCTGCCGACGTATTTGGGGGCCTTGGCGCTGACCGGGTGGGCGGTGACGGTGAGCCCGCCGGCCAGTTCGAAGCCGCCGGGGACGGTGCTGTCGTGCCAGTCCCACGGCGCGTAGCGGTCCAGCAGGCCGCGCAGTGGCAGGTCGGCGGTGAGGGCGCCGCGCACCGGGGGCGCGGCGTGCACGGTCAGGCCCGTGCCGCCGCGCATGATGGTCAGACCCAGGGCGTGGTCGACCTCGGCGTCGGTGAGCAGCACACCGCGCACGGGGGTGTCGCGCGGGCCGGGGCCGGGCGCCAGGGCGGGCGCGGCGAGGAGTTGGGTGCGGATGTCGGGGGAGGCGTTGAGCAGCCACCAGTCGCGTCCGTTGCCGCTGACGGCGGCGCACTCCTGGGTGCGCGCGGGCAGTTCGCCGCGGTGGCAGCGGGCGCACAGCGGGCAGGCGCAGTTCCACTGCGGGAAGCCGCCGCCGGCGGCGGTGCCGAGCAGGATCACCTTCATGGCGCCACCGGCCCCCGCATGACGAACTCCGGTGCCGGGCCGTCGGTGACCTCCGCCAGTGCCGCGTCGACCAGCTTCCGGTGCGGGGAGAGGCCGCAGGCCGGGTCCGTGGCCGCTGCGTCGCCCGTGAGCTGGAACGCCTGGCAGCGGCAGCCGCCGTGGTCGGTGTGGCGCTCCGGGCAGGTGCGGCACGGTCCGCGCATCCAGTCGGTGCCGCGGTAGGCGTTGAACGCCCTGGACTCGTACCAGATCTCCGCCAGCGGGCGGCGCAGCACGTTCTCCACCGGGAGGGTGGTGATGGCGGACGCCGCGGGGCACGGCAGCACGTCGCCGGTGGGGGTGACGGTCAGCTGGGTGTTGCCCCAGCCGTCCATGCAGGGTTTGGGCCGGTCGCCGTAGTAGTCGGCCGCCACGTAGACCAGGTCGGGGCCGCCCGCGTGCTTGGCGCGGACGCGCGCTACGGCCTGGTCGGCGGCGGCGAGCTGGTCCGCGGTGGGCATCAGCGCGGCGCGGTTGCGCAGCCCCCAGCCGTAGTACTGGGTGTTGGCCAGCTCGATGCGGTCGGCGCCCATCTCGACGGCGAGGTCCGCGATCTGCTCGACCCGGTCGATGTTCCTGCGGTGGAGGACGACGTTGACGGTGAGCGGGAGTCCGGTGGCGGTGACCGCCTTGGCGGCCTTGAGCTTGGCGGCGTGCACCCGGGCGCCGGCGACCTGGTCGCCCAGGCGCGCGTCGGCGTCCTGGAGGGAGAGCTGGACGTGGTCGACGCCCCGCTCCGCCAGGTCCCGTGCGCGCTCGGCGGTCAGGCCGACGCCGCTGGTGACCAGGTTGACGTAGGCGCCGAGCTGCCGGGCGTGGCCGACCAGGTCGGGCAGGTCGGGGCGGGCCAGCGGCTCGCCGCCGGAGAAGTGCATCTGCACGATGCCCAGCTCACGGGCCTGGGTGAGGATGTCCGTCCACTGCTCGCGGGTCAGTTCCTCGGAGCGGCGGACGAGTTCGAGGGGGTTGGAGCAGTAGGGGCAGTGCAGCGGGCAGCGGTGGGTCAGCTCGATCAGCATCCCCAGCGGAGCACCAGGGGTCGGGTCAGCCATCGAGGTCCACCACCCTGCGCTCCGCGAGCCGCGCGAACAGCTCGGAGATGTCCTCGGTGCTGACGCCCTCGTACTCCTCGGCGAGGCGCTCGGCGATGCGGCCGACGCTGGAGGTGCCGTCGCAGTGGGCGAGGGCCGCCGCGGCGGTGTCGTTGAGGACCACGACGCGTTCGGGCAGCAGGGCCAGTTCGCCGCGTGCCGGATCGCTGGTCAGCCGGACTCCGGTCCGCAGGCGCGGCACGGTGGCCTCGGGCAGGCTGGTCATGAACGCGGGGCTCCGTTTCCCGTGTGGTAGTCGAGCGAGTCCAGGACGGCGTTCAGCACGCTGCACTTGAACGCCAGCGCCTTGACGCAGGCCTCCTGCTGTGCGCGGGTGACGGCGTGCCGTGCGACCAGGTCGAGCAGGGAACGGCCCTCGGGTCCCACCACCTCGATGCGCGCGGTGAAGTACTCGAAGCCCTCCTCCGCGATCCACGGGTAGTGCTCCCTGAGCCGGCCCAGCCGGTGGGCGAGCAGGCCCGGGGAGAAGAGCTCGGTCAGCCCTGACGCGGCCGCCTCCAGCCAGGGGCGGCGCCGGGCGAAGTCCACGTAGGCGTCCACGGCGAAGCGCGTGCCCGGAAGGACGAGGCTCTCGTCGAGCACCTCGTCCTTCCGGAGCCCGACCGCTTCGGCCAGACGCAGCCATTTCTCCGCACCGCCCGAGGAGGCGTCCGTCCCGTCGTGGTAGACGATCCTGGACAGCCACTGCCGCCGCACGTCGGGCAGGGGGCAGTTGGCCATGATCGCGGCGTCCTTCTGCGGCAGGCACCGCTGGTAGTACCAGCGGTTGGCCGCCCACAGGCGCAGCTCCCCCTCGTCCAGCAGCCCGTCGTGCATCCGCTGGTGGAACGGGTGCCGGTCCCAGTACGACGACTCCAGCGCGTGGAGCGCCTGCCTGAACTCGGCCTCGCTCCAGGGGGCATCGGCCTCATGCGTCACGGACATCAATATGCCTGCGTCCTTTCCTGCAGCGGTGTGTCAGCGGCTGAAGTAGGCGGTGACTTCCATGCCGGTGTCGATGGAGACGAAATCGGGACGGTGCCATGCCTTCTTGGCGCGGAGTTCCTTGTCGGAGATTCGCATGCCATTACTCCTTTTCGTAGAACGGTTTTTTCCGAAAGAGCGATGGCGAGCGTAACGAGGCCCGTGACGGAACCGCAATATCCGGCCCTGGTGTTCGAGACCAGCTGCACTTGAATGGCACTAGATTTTCGACGGAGAGGGCCGGGAGTGGACGGGTTTCGGGAAAACCGCAGGCATACGGGTCCGTTACGGGGGAAGCAAGTGGACAATGCCGCGTCCGGTGGAAGGTGCGGGAAGGCGTGAGCGTCCGTGGCTCCGGGGCCAATTGGTGTGCGTTCGGCGGACCCGGCGTCAACAGCCCCTTCTGGTACGGTGAAGCGCGGATGGTGTACACAACGGAGAGGTAGCCGTGGTTATTGCGGGTGACGACGACATCACCGGGTGATCCCCGGATGTCGACTGCCACCGCTGTGCACGGAGAGTGCGCAGTGCCGTGGCCGTGCCCCCACGTGCTGTGACCACCCATCCCTTGGGCGCCTTTGGTGCGCCCGCATTGTTTGCGAGGCCTGCGTACATGTCCGACGCCAGCATCGTCTGCTCGAATCTCTCCTTCTCCTGGCCCGACGGCACTCCGGTGTTCCAGGACCTGTCCTGGTCCCTGGGGGACGGCCGCACCGGTCTGGTCGCGCCGAACGGTGCGGGCAAGTCCACCCTGCTCAAGCTGATCGTGGGCGCGCTGCGGCCGAACCGCGGATCGGTGACCGTCCAGGGCCTGCTCGGCTACCTTCCCCAGAGCCTGCCCCTGACCGGCGACCTGACCGTGGCCGAGGTGCTCGGCATCGCCCCGGTCATCGAGGCGCTGGACGCCATCGCGTCCGGGGACGTGAGCGAGGAGCACTTCGCCACGGTCGGCGACGACTGGGACATCGAGGAACGCAGCCGCGTCCACCTCGACCGCCTGGGGCTCGGCGACATCCCGCTGACCCGGCGGCTGCACTCCCTCAGCGGCGGCCAGGTCGTCTCCCTCGGCCTGGCGACCCAGCTGATCAAGCAGCCCGATGTGCTGCTGCTGGACGAACCGACCAACAACCTCGACCTGGACGCCCGCCGCAGGCTCTACCAGGTGCTGGAGGGCTGGAACGGCGCTCTGCTGGTGGTCAGCCACGACCGGGCGCTGCTCGACCGCATGGACGGCATAGCCGAGCTCGAATCGGGTGACATGCGGTTGTACGGCGGCAACTACACCGACTACGAAGAGGCGGTGCGCGCCGAGCAGGAGACCGCCGAGAAGAACATCCGCACCGCCGAGCAGCAGGTCAAGCGGGAGAAGCGGGAGATGCAGCAGGCCCGTGAGCGGGCCGCGCGCCGGGCCGGTGTCGGTGCCCGGGCCGCCGCGAAGGGCAGCATCTCCAAGATGGCCGCGGGCACGCTCAAGCGGCGCGCCCAGGAGTCGGCGGCCAAGGCGAACGACACGCACGGCCAGCGCCTGGCCGACGCCAAGGCCAGGCTGGATGAGGCGAGCCGGATGCTGCGGGACGACCGCAGGATCTCGCTGGAGCTGCCCGACACCAATGTTCCGGCGGGCCGCACCGTCTTCCTCGGCGAGGGCATCGGCGTCCGGTACGGCGACCGGGAGCTCTTCGCGGGCGAGGGGGTCGACCTCACCATCCGGGGGCCGGAGCGGATCGCGCTGACCGGCCGCAACGGCGTCGGCAAGTCCACGCTGCTGCGGGTGATCAGCGGGGAACTCGCCGCGGAGCGCGGGGAGTTCAAGCGGGCGGACGGGCGCGTCGCCTATCTCTCGCAGCGGCTGGACACGCTGCCGCTGGACCGCACCGTCGCGCAGTGCATGGCCGACTACGCGCCGCACAAGCCCGAGGCGGAGCGGATGAACCTGCTGGCCCGCTTCCTCTTCCGCGGGGCCGCGGCGCACCTCCCGGTCGGGGCCCTGTCGGGGGGCGAGCGGCTGCGCGCCACCCTGGCCTGTGTGCTGGGCGCCGAGCCGGCGCCGCAGCTGCTGCTGCTGGACGAGCCGACCAACAACCTCGACCTCGACAGCGTCGAGCAGCTGGAGGGGGCCCTCAACTCGTACGAGGGCGCGTTCGTCGTGGTCAGCCATGACGAGCGGTTCGTCAAGGAGATCGGGGTGAACCGCTGGCTGCGGATGTCCGACGGCCGTCTGCAGGAGACGGGGGCGCCCGGTGATGAGTGACGCGGCCCCGCAGCCGGCCGGCGGGCAGGACATCCTGTCCGCCGACCACCGCTCGGCGCATCTGCTCGCCGAGAACCTGCACTGCGTGCTGGGGGACCGCGTGGTGCTGCGCGATGTGTCGCTCACGGTCGCCCGGGGCGAGCGGGTGGGCCTGATCGGTGAGAACGGCCGGGGGAAGTCCACCCTGCTGCGCGCCTTCGCCGGTGAACTCGCCCCGCAGCGCGGCCAGGTGGTGCGCGCGGTGACGGGCCGGGTGGGGTTCCTGCCGCAGCAGCCGGACTTCCCGGCCGACGCCACCATCGAGGACGTCCTCGCGCGGGCGACCGCTCAGATCGGGGAACTGTCCGCGCGGATGCGCGCCGCGGAGGAGCGGATGTCGTGTGACGAGGGCGGTCTCGACGCGGTGCTGGAGGAGTACGGCCGTCTCCAGGAGGAGTTCGACCGCCGCGGCGGCTGGGAACTGGGCGCCCGCATCGGTGAGGTGCTGGACGTGTTCGGCCTGGCCCGCCTGGACCGAGGCCGCCGCGTCGGGGCCCTCTCGGGGGGTGAGCGGGCCCGCCTCGCCCTGGCGTCGCTGGTACTCGACGAACCGGCCGGGCTGCTGCTCGACGAGCCCACCAACCACCTCGACGACCGGGCGGTGGACTGGCTCGTCCAGTGGCTCGCGTCGTACGAGGGTCCGTGTCTGATCGCCTCGCACGACCGGGTGCTGCTGGACACGGCCGTCACCGCCATCGTCGATCTGGACGGCCCCCGCGGTGCCACCGTGCGCTACGGCGGCGGCTACCGGGACTACCTCGCCGAGCGCGCCGCGGCCCGGGAGCGCTGGTGGCAGCGGTACCGCGAGTGGAGCAAGGAGCTGGCCGAGGCGCGGCGGCGGCTGCAGCGGGCCCGCGCGGGCGGGCGCGTCTTCAGCGGCCGGGCCGACAACGACAAGCTGTCCTACGACGCGGCCGGCAGCGGCGCCGAGCGGGCCGTCGCCCGTACGGGCCGCGCCGCGCAGCTGCAGCTGCGGCGGCTGCTGGACGATGCGGTGCCGCGTCCGCCGGAGCCCCTGGACTTCGCTCCCCCGCAGTCCGCGGACCCGGCCGAGGAGGTTCCCCGGCCGGCCGACGGTGTGCTGTTGCGGGCCACCGGTCTGGCCGTCGGGGAGGTGCTGCGCGGTGCGGACCTGGTGCTGGCCGCCGGCAGCCGGTATGTGGTCAGCGCTCCGAACGGCGCGGGCAAGTCGACGTTGCTGTCGGTGCTGGTGGGCGAGCGGGACCCGGACGCCGGGGCGGTGGAGCGCGCGCCGGGGCTGCGCATCGGGTATCTGCCGCAGGACAGCGACTTCGGTGCGGAGCGGCGTGGTCTCCTCGACGCGTTCGCCGCGCGCCGCGCGGTCCATGCCGAGGACGCCGCGGCCGAGCTGACCAGGTTCGGCCTGTTCGGTCCCGAGGACTTCGGCACTCCGGCGAACCGGCTGTCGGTGGGTCAGTGGCGGCGCCTGGAACTCGCGCTGCTCTTCGCCCGGCGGCCGCATCTGCTGCTGCTCGACGAGCCCACCAACCACCTCAGCCTGGTCCTGGTCGAACAGCTCCTGGCGGCGGTGGAGCGCTTCACGGGGCCGGTCGTGATGGTCACCCACGACCGTGCCCTGCGCGAGCGCCACCGCGACCGGCTTCTGGAGCTGTCCGGCGGACGCCTGGTCCCGATGGCCTGAGCGCCTGGGACCCCGCGTCCGCCGGAGGCCGCACCGCGGCTCAGCGGATGTAGCGCCCGTCCAGGTACTTCTTGGCCAGTTCGAGGTAACGGGTGTCCTCGGAGTTGCGGATCAGCTCGAAGAAGAGCATCTCCCGCGTGATCAGGTGCACCCCGAGCTGGCGCAGGCGGGCCAGGCCCAGCTCGTGGTCGGCCTGGTTGCGGGCGGAGACGGTGTCGGCGAGCACGAACACCGTCTTGCCCTGCTCCAGCAGGCTCAGCGCCGACTGGAGGATGACCACGTGGGTCTCCGCGCCGGCCAGCACGTACTGGTCACGGCCGGAGGCCGCCACGTGGTCCGCGATGGGCTGCTCGCGCAGGAAGTCGAAGTGCTCCTTCTCCAGCCGGGGCGCGCCCTTGGCCGCCTCGTCGAGCGACAGGGAGGGCCCGCCCAGCTTCTTGTGCTCGGTCAGCAGCAGCGGAACGTCGAACTCCCGCGCCACCTCGGCCACCCAGCAGGTGTTGTGCAGCAGCTGGGTGCCCTCAAGCAGCAGTGGGATGAGCTCCAACTGCATGTCGAAGAGGACGACCGCCGCCTTGTCCTTGCTTACCAGCATGTCCCGCAACCAATCTGTTTCCGTGAGGAGTTGAGCATCCGGATGTCTGCGGCGTTCCGGGTCAGTCCCGTTCCGCCCAGAACTCCGTCAGCGTCTTGTTGAAGGCCCGCGCCGCGGTGAGCGGCACGTAGTGCCCGTGGTCCTCGAACTCGCGCACCTGCACCCCGGGGATCTTGGAGTACTGGGCGACCGCCTCCGCGTCGAGGACACAGTCGTGGACTCCGCGGATCACGAGGCAGTCCGCGGTGATGTCCGGGAGCCGGTCGACGACGTCGAAGCGCGTCAGGTCCGTGTAGTAGCAGCGCAGGATGTCCATGGAGGCGTTCCCGCTGAACTTCTCGGCCAGGTTGCCGCCGGCGCCGAACACCGCTTCCAGCAGGCCCCCGTGCACACGCAGCTCCTCGCGCAGGTCGAGGGTGCGCTCGAAGGCGTCCTCGCCGTAGCGGGGCGCGCAGCTGACGAGGGTCAGCGAGCCGACGTGCTCCGGGTGCCGCAGCGCGGTCAGCGTGGAGACGCAGCCGCCCAGGGACCAGCCGACCAGGTCGGCCCGGCCGCCGACGGTGTCCCGCAGGAAGTCGGCCACCTCGTCCGCGAGCGCCTCGAAGGAGAAGCGCCCCTCGTCGAAGGGGACGTCCTGGTGCCCCGGGTACTTGGGGACGTAGATCTTGCGGCCCGCCCGGAGCAGCGCCGGGATCTGCTGGGTCCACGCCCGCCGGTCGCAGTTGAGCGGGGGGAGCAGCAGGGTGGGCCGCCCCGTGTCGCCGTACTGCGACCACTGTGTCTGCGGTGGCGTGTGGCGCGCGCGGCGCGGGGTGTGCGCCGCCGCGCCGCCGCGCTCGCCGGTGGCCGGTGCCTGCTTCTTCGGCCCGGCCGGCCTGCCGCCGATGGCGGCGGCGAGGTCGGCGACCGTCTCGTGGCGGAAGAGGTCGTGCGCCTTGATGGAGCTTCCGGCCTTCTGGTAGGGGCTCAGCAGCTGAACGGCCGAGAGTGAGTCCAGGCCGAGCGAGACGATCTTGGTGCCGGGCAGGACCTGGTCCTTCTCCCCGTCGAAGCCCAGCAGGTCCGACAGCTGAGCGCACAGTTGCCCGACGAGGGCCTCGTCCACGGGCTCCGGCTCAGGTTCCGGTTCCGGTTCCGGGGCCGCCTGCGCCTGTGCCTGCGGAGGGGCCGGGGTCCCGGCGGGAGCTTCCTCGATCACCCAGTGCCGCCGTTTCTCGAAGGGGTAGGAGGGCAGCGCGATCCGGGCCAGGTCGGCCGGTGCGTCGAGCCGCCGGTTGAGGGCGGGGGTGTCCTGCTCCCGCCAGAGGACGACCAGGTCGCGCAGGTCGTCGCCGAGACGGTCGGTGTCCACGGTCCGGGGTGCCGGGCCGTCCTCCCCGTCCCGCGTCAACGCGTCGAGGCCGGTGCGAAGTTCGTCCCGGGTACGGGCAATGAGCACCTGCTCATGGGTGTGGCGCGGGCGCCGCAGCAGAAGCTGGGAGAGGTCCCAGAGCCGGTCCTGCGGCAGCTCGGCGACCAGCTCCCGCAAGCGGTGGGCCAGCGCCGCGAGGCTGTCCGGTGACTCGGCCGACAGGCAGAAGGGCAGCGCCCGCCCCGGGCGCCGGTCCACCGCGGCCTCGTCCGCCGGCGTGTCCGGCAGCTTGCGCAGGACCACGTGCCCGTTGGAGCCGGTGAAACCGAAGGCGCTGATGGCGCACAGCGGCTTGTCCTGCGGCCACGGCAGCGGTTCCCGGTTGACGCTGAACGGCGCGACGTCGAGGTAGGAGACGTCCTCGTCGGTGGCGGCCACCGGCGGGATCGTCTCGTGGTGGAAGGCGAGCAGCGCCTTGATGACGCTCGCCAGCCCCGAGGCCACCAGGGTGTGCCCGATGAGCGGTTTCACGGCACCGAGGTGGCAGCCGTCGCTGCCGGCCCGGCGGAAGGCGGACTTCAGGCCCTCCAGCTCGATGGGGTCGCCCAGCGGCGTCCCGGTGCCGTGCGTCTCCAGATAGGCGATCTGCGAGGCGTCGATCTTCTCGCGCTCGTAGAGCTCGGCGATCAGCCGGCCCTGTGCCCGGGAACTCGGCGCCATCAGGCCGTTGGTGGTGCCGTTGTGGTTGGTGCCGGTCGCCTGGACCGCTCCGTAGATCCGCAGTCCCCGGGCCCGGGCCTCGTCGTAGCGCATGACGACGAGCGAGGCGGAGCCCTCGGCCGGTACGAATCCGTCGGCGGCGTCGGTGAAGGGCAGCGACGCGCCCTCGGGGGAGCTCATCCGGGAACGCTGCGCGAAGCGCAGCACCTCCGGGGTGCTGAAGACCGACACGGCGCCGACGACCGCGCCACGGCACTGTCCGGCCCGGATGTTGAGCGCCGCCTCGTGCAGCGCCGCCAGCGACGAGGAACACGCGCTGTCCAGCGTGATCGACGGGCCGTTGATGTCGTAGAAGTAGGAGATGCGGCCCGACAGCGTCGAGGGCGCGTTGCCCAGGAAGCTGTGGGTGCCGTAGACGATGTCGCTGCGCTGCGCCACCAGGGAGCGGTAGTCGCCGGGCAGGCCGGCGACGAACACCCCGCAGTCCAGGTCGCGCAGGTCCGCGGCCGTCAGATAGCTGTCGTCGACGGCGTGCTGCACGGTCTGCAGCAGGATCCGCTGCTGCGGGTCCATGCACTGCGCCTCGTTCGGCGAGACGCGGAAGAACCGCGCGTCGAAGTCCTGGTGTCCGTCCAGGAAGCCGCCGCCGAAGGAGGCGGCGTCCTCCTCCCCCGCCCAGCGCTCGGTGGTGCCCAGGGCGCTGCGGCCGAGCCGCAGGCGTTCCCAGTACTGCTCCAGGCCGTCGCTGCCGGCGAACCGACAGGCCATGCCGACCACGACCGGGGTGTTGTCCTCAAGCAGCTCGTACATGCCCACTCTCGATTCCATGGCGCGCCGTTGCCTTGCCGGTACCGGTCACTCGAACCAGAACCGGTTCTGTTCGAACGCGTAGCCCGGCAGATGCAGCCGGCTGAACCGCCCGTCGTCGAACATCGTTTCCCATGCGAACTCCTCCCCCTCCACATAACGGGCCCGTAGGGCCTCCAGCGCCGTGCGGTGCCCGGGGTCCGCCGGGTCGGGCAGGGTCACCGGGTGCGTGGTCAGCCGCTGGGGCCGGCACTTGGCCGCCTCCTCGGGCCGGGCCTCCGCCAGCAGCCGACGCAGCTCCGAGGCGCTGGAGACGATCCAGGCCATGCGGTACTCGAAGTGGTCGCGGCCGGCCGCCAGGGTGTGGGCGAGGTCCGCGAGGTCCGCGCGCTCCGCCTCGGGGCCGCGCAACCACTCCAGCAGGTCGTCCCGCATCCGGGTGAGCGAGCCGCGGGAGCGGGCGCTGAGCGTGATGAGCCAGTGCGGCCGCGACGGCCTGCGGGCCGGTGGCGGGGCGGGCGCCTCGGAGAGGACCGCGTGCGCGTTGGACCCGCCGAACCCGAAGGAGCTGACGCCGGCCACCAGCGGTGCGCTCCGCTCCCACGGCTCGTTCTCCAGCAGCAGCCGGAAGGGCGATCCGTCGAGCTCGACGAGCGGGTTGCGCTCCTTGAAGTTGATGTTCGCCGGCAGGCGGCGGTGGCGCAGGCACAGCAGCAGCTTGAGCAGCCCGGCGATCCCGGCGGCCGGCTCCAGGTGGCCCACGTTGGTCTTCACCGCGCCCAGCGTGATGCTGCCCGGCTCACGGTGCGGAGCCAGTTGGCCGAACGCGGTCCGCAGCGCGCTGGTCTCGATGGGGTCGCCCAGGTTGGTGCCGGTGCCGTGCGCCTCGATGTGGGAGACGCGGGCGGCCAGCTCCGGTGTGTAGACCTTGTTGAGCAGGGCGACCTGGGCTTCGGGGTTGGGGGCGGTCAGCGAGTTGGAGCGGCCGTCGTGGTTCTCGGCGACCGCCTCGATCACCGCGAGGACGGCGTCGCCGTCCCGCAGGGCGTCGTCGAGCCGCTTGACCACCACACAGCCCACGCCCTCGGCCCGCACATAGCCGTTGGCGTCCTTGTCGAAGGTGGCGCAGCGGAAGTCGGGGGAGAGCACCCCCAGTTTGCTCGCCGCGTCGGTGGCGGCCGGGTCGACGAGCACGCTGACGGCGCCCACGAGAGCCACGTCGCACTCCCCCGCCGCGAGCGAGAGCACGCCCCGGTTCAGCGCCACGAGGCCGCTCGAACAGGCGGTGTCGACCGTCTGGCTGGGGCCGGTGAAGTCGAGCAGGTGGGACACGCGGTTGGCCAGCATGGCGTGCGCGTTGCCCGTGACGGTGTACGGGTGGGCCCAGTCCTCGCCGTGCTGCAGCGCTGCCTGGTACTCGCTGAACTGCACACCGGCGAAGACGCCCACCTCGCGCAGTGCTCCGGGCGCGTAGCCGGCGTCCAGCAGGGCGTTGTAGGCGCTCTGGAGGAAGAGCCGGTGCTGCGGGTCCATGAGCATCGCTTCCCGGGCGGAGAGCCCGAAGAAGGAGTGGTCGAACGCGTCGAAGTCGTCGATGGTGCCCGCGAAGTACTGCTTTTCGCGGTCCTTCCAGCGGTCGACGGCGCGGATGGCGTTGCCGTTCTCGACGAGCAGCTGCCAGAAGTCCGCCAGGTTCGCGCCTCCGGGCATGATGCCGCTCATCCCGATCACGGCGTAGCGGCCGCGTCCGGTGGCCGCCGGGCCGCTGCCGGGGTCCGTCCGCGGGGCCGTGGCGGTGGCCGTGGCACCGGTGACGGCGGCGGTCCGCGCCCCGGCGGCGGACGGCGACGGCTGCGGCACGGTCTGCTCCGGCGCCTTCGCCGGTGCGCCCTGGTCCCTCAGGTAGGCGCTCAGCGAGGGGACGCTGCTGTATTTGAAGAGGGCGTTGGGCGGGGTCTCCACACCGAAGTGCGGGCCCAGTTCCTGGGCCAGGCGCTGGAGCATCACCGAGTCGTAGCCGAGGTCGCCCCAGGTGCTGTCGAAGGCGACGTCCTCCGGTCGCAGACCGGTCTGTGCGCATACCAGCTCCACGAGCCGTTCGCTGATCTCCTCCAGCGTCGCGCCGGGGCGGGCGGCCGTGCCCTCCGCCTCCGCGGCCGGGGTCGCACCGTCCGTGCGCGGTGTCGGCCCTGCGGCGCCGGGCAGCAGCCGCTGCCGCATCCGCGCCACGTCGCCGACGCAGGGGATGACCTGGTGGCACCCCTCCGGCAGGCCGTCGAGCAGGTCGAGGAAGAGTTCCGCGCCGCGCCGCGAGGAGAGCGGCTCCATCCCGAACTGGCCGCGCAGGAATGCGGCGAGCGCCTCGTACTGCTCGCGCCGTTCGTCCTCGGCGTCCAGCCACAGCGGCCAGTTGACCGACAGGCTCAGGCCGCTGCGCTCGCCGTCGGCCACGCGCCGGGCGCGCTCGGCCGCGAACTCGTCGAGGAAGCGGTTGGCGGCGATGTAGTCGCTCTGCCCGGTGTTGCCCATGACGCTGGAGATGGAGGAGAAGACGCAGAAGAAGTCCAGGCCCAGCTGAGCGGTGTACCGGTCCAGGTTCAGCGTGCCCTGCACCTTCGGGGCGAGCACCGCCTCCGCGTCCTTCGCCGACTTGTTCTGCACCAGGGCGTCCTTGATGACGCCGGCGGAGTGGATGACTCCGTCGAGGCCGCCGAAGCGTTCGCGGATCTTCTCGATCAGTTCCCGGGTCCGGGCCGCGGAGACGATGTCCGTCTGCTCGTAGTGCAGCCCCGGCGACGCGGCGATCCACTGCTGCTGCTCGGCGTTGGGCGCGGAGCGGCCGACGGCGATCACCGTGGCCCGGTGCCGCTCGGTCAGGAGTTCGGCGATGGCCCGGCCGACCTTGCCCAGGCCGCCCGTGAGGAGGTACGTCCCCCCGGTGCGCAGCCGGACGCCGTCGGCAAGGCCGAACTCCGTCAGCTCGCGCGTCTGGCGGGTTCCGTCCGCCCACCTGACCTCGGTGAGCGGCCGGCGGGCGGCGCGCAGCTCGTCCAGCAGCGGCTCCCAGCCGTCGGCGAGCGCGTCACCGGTACCAAAGCGGCGGGCCTGGACGGTGCGGACATGCGGGTTCTCCTCCGCCAGTCCGTGCAGGAATCCGGCCCTGGTGTGCACCTCGGCCGCGTCGGCCTCACGGGTCACGCCGAGGAGGGTGGACGGGGTGCGGCAGCCCTGCAGGGCCTTGGCGAAGGACAGCTGCGACGCCACCGTCCCCTCGCGCCGGAGATCCACCCAGTACAGGTGTTCCAGGCCCAGTTCGCCGGTGAGGTGTTCCAGGGCGCGCCGGGCGGCGGTGTCGTCGCCGTCGGGCAGCTCGATCCGGTCCGCCTCGATGACCAGTGCGTCACCGGGTGTCACCCGGATCAGCCGGGTCCCCTCGGGCGGGTCGGGAAGCCGGGGCTCCTGGCTGCGGTCGGTGAGGACGAGGACGCACAGCACCGGGGTGTCTGCCGGGCCGTCCGCCGGGTGCGGCCGCCACACCGGAGTAAGCAGCAGTTCGGCGGCGTCGCCGGCCGTGCCGGGGGCCGGTGCGGCCAGGGCCGCGCGGGCGGGCCGGTTCGCGTGGTCGAGGGTGTCGGCCACGTACCGCTCGCGCTCGAAGGGGTAGAGCGGGGCGTCCACCAGCATGCGGACCGGGAACAGCGCCGTGAAGTCGGGGTTCTCGCCGTCGAGGTAGGCCGAGGCCGCCTCGGCCCAGGGGTCGCCGGCCGGTGGGGCGGCCGGGGAGGTGGTGTCCGTGTTTGCGAGCAGGTCGGCCAGCTGCTGCGGGCTCTGGGCCCAGTAGCCGCGCCGGACCCGGAAGTGCTGTCTGGCGCAGCACAGGGTGTAGCTCAGCCCGTACAGGTACGAGGCCGTGTCGGGCGCGTCGCGCAGCGCGGCGAGCAGCTGGTCGGCGCGTCGCCGCACGGCGGCCTCGTCCCGCCCGGACAGCGGGATGAAGTAGCGCGGGAACTCGGGGGCGGGGCCGGTGTGGCGGGGTGCCGCGAACTCCTGGATGATCGCGTGCCCGTTGGCGCCGCCGGCGCCGAACGAGCTCAGTCCGGCGAAGCGCGTGGGTGCGCTGCCCCGGGGCCAGGGCTGGACCTCCTTGACCAGCGCGAAACGCGAGTCCTCCAGGTGCAGGTCGGGGTTTTCGAGTGCGCAGTGGAGGGTGGGCGCCAGGGTCCGGTGGGTGAGCTGCTTGACGACCTTGACGAGCCCGGCCATCGCCGCGGCGGACTCCAGGTGGCCGATGTTGCTCTTCACCGAACCCAGGTAGGCGCGGCCTTGTTCGGTCCCGCCGTAGGCCTGCCGCAGCGCGCGCGCCTCGATCGGGTCGCCGAGCCGGGTGCCGGTGCCGTGCGCCTCGACGTAGGTCACCGCGGACGGTTCGATCTCCGCTTCGGCCAGGGCCGAGGCGATCACGCGGTGCTGGGCGCGTTCGGACGGCACGGTGAAGCCGGCCGTCCTGCCGCCGGAGTTCACCGCCGTCGCCCGGATGACGGCGTGCACCCGGTCCCCGTCGCGCAGCGCGTCGGACAGCGGCTTGAGGACCACGGCGGCGGTTCCCTCACCGGGGACGTAGCCGTCCGCCTCCACTCCGAACGCCTGGCAGTGGCCGGTGGGGCTGAGGAACTTGCCCTCGGACAGCAGGCGGTACTTCCCCGGGTGCGTCATGAGGTTGACGCCGCCGGCCACGGCCAGCGCGCAGTCCCCGGAGCGGATGCTGCGGACCGCGAGGTGCAGGGCGGTGAGCCCGCCGGAGCACATGGTGTCCAGGGCGACGCTGGGGCCGTGCAGGTCGAAGGCGTAGGAGACCCGGTTGGCGATGGCGGCGAAGGAACTGCCGATCACCCGGTCGGGCGCGGTGAGGTCCTGGTAGTGGCCGAACATGGCGGCCACGAAGACGCCCACGTCGTCGGTGGGCCGGGCGAAGTACCCGGAGTCCTCCAGGGCGTGGTAGACGGACTGCAGGAAGCGCCGCTCCTGCGGGTCCATGAACCGTGCCTCGCGGGGCGCGATGTTGAAGAAGACGGGGTCGAAGTCCAGGGCGTGGTCGAGGAATCCGCCGTGGCGGCCGTAGGAGGTGCCCGGCTCGTCCGGCGCGAAGGAGTGGCTCTCGCGCCAGTCCCAGCGGTCGCCGGGTATCACCCGTACGGCGTCGTCGCCCCTGAGCAGGGCCTGCCAGAACGCCTCGGTGTCGGCGCCGCCGGGGAACTCCCCGGCCATCCCGACGATGGCGATGTCGTCGGGGCGGTAGGCGTCCGCGGCGGGGGTGTCTTCGGGAAGGGCGGGGGTGAGCGGTGCGGGCGCGAACTCCCGCTGTGTGACGGCGACTTGGGATGCCGTTTCGGCCGCGTGGTCCGCCGGGGCCGTCGGCGCGGGGGCCGCGGCGGGCTCCGGTGCCTGCGGCTGATCGAGGGCGAGGGCGGGTTCCAGCTCGGCGGCGAAGTTCTCGACCAGGTGCGCGCCGAGCGCCGCGACGGTCGGGTACTCGAAGAGGACCGCGCGGCTCAGCCGGGACGACCCCGCGATGTCCAGGCGGTTCTCGATGTCCCTGCTGACGCGGATGCTGCCGACGCTGTCGAGCCCCCGGTCCAGCAGGTTGTCGTCGTCGCGCAGGTTCCGCAGGCCGCTGTGGCGGATGATGAGTTCCCGCAGCCACTGTGCGGTGCGGGCGGGCAGGTCCGGGGCGGGGGAACCGGCACCGGCGGGTGCGTCCGCGGCGGCCCCCGGCGACACGGCCGGCGGTTCGGTGTCGGCGTCGGCGTCGGCGTCGGCGTCGGCGTCGAGGCGCACCTGTCCGTCGTAGGCGACCAGGTGACGTGTCCCGGTGGCGAGGGCCGACAGCAGGAGGTCGCAGGCCTGCTCGGGGGGCATCGCCCGCAGCCCGGAGCCGTCGTCCGGCATCTGCATGCCGTCGGTGTCCCACAGGCCCCAGTTGATGCTGTACCAGTCGGGCCGGTGCGCGGACAGCCGGTCGAGGAACGCGTTGGCCGCTCCGTAGGCCGCCTGGCCGACGTTTCCCGTGACGCTCGTCAGCGAGCTGAAGTGCACCACCGTGCCGGGCCGGTGCGGACCGGTCAGGGCCGCCAGGTTGAGGCCGGTGGCCACCTTCGGCCGCAGGACGTTCTCCAGGCGGTCGGGGGTCAGGTTGTACAGCAGGCAGTCGTCCAGCACTCCGGCGAGGTTGAACACCGCCTTGACCGGCCCGAACCGGTCGTGGATGTAGCGCAGCGCGCCGTCGAGCGCCTCGGGGTCGTGGGCCGCGGCGCTGAGGTAGCTCCGCACGCCCGCTTCCTTCAGCGCCGCCTGCGCTTGGGGGCCGGGCGTGCCGCGCCCCAGTACAAACACCTGGGCGCCGCAGTGCCGGCTCAGGTACCGGCACAGATGACGTCCGATGCCGCCGGTACCGCCGATGACCACGACGGGGTCGCCGTCGCCGAACACCTCGTGCGGCCGCACGCTCTCCAGCGGCTGCGGCGCGTGTTCACGGCGCGCGATCCGGTCGCCCTCGGCCCGCAGCACGGCCCCGGGGTGCCGGGCACCGGCCGCGATCCATGCGCGCAGCCGCTGTGCGGTGACGGGGTCACCACACTCGACCGCCGTGTGGACGAGCGGGCACTCCAGCGCCGCCGTCCGGGCCATGCCGTCGAGCAGCGAGCAGAGCACGTCGCCGGTACGGGACAACGTCACGAGGTGGACGCGGCGCCCCGACTCGCGCACGGCCTGCAGCAGGGCCAGGGCGGCGCGGGCGAACCGCACCGCCGGGCCGTACTCCGGCGTGCCACCGGACGGCCCGTCGCCCCATGCCACCACCAGGGTGGTGGTGGGACTCCCCCCTGCTCGTCCGGGAGCAGGGGGGAGGGCGACGCGCCGTCGCAGTTCCTGCCCGATCCGGTCCTCGCTCTCCGTGGCGGGGTCGGCGTACCAGCACTCGGCGCCGATGGAGCGGGCCGCCGACGCGATGTCCTCCCGGTCGGTGACCACCACAGTGGTGCCGGCCTGCTCGCCGGGCACGTCCGAGGCGGCGAGGTCCTTGTACCGAGGTGCTAGCGATTCCATGGGTCATCCCCGTTTGAGAAAGTGATGGTGCCCACCGGGCGGTTCATGCGCGACGCCGGTGCGGGCTCCGGCTGCGGCCGGTCGGATCGGGCCGGAAGGTGTCCGCTCATACACCCATGAATTCCTTGATGCCGCGGAACTGCCCGAGGGCAGGAGCGTCGTCCGGGAACGGGTGCGGAACGCCCAGCCGGTCCGCGATCACCATGCCGGAGACGATCGCTCCCTCGTGGCCGGTGACGCTGGTGTCGGTGCCGCAGAACCAGAGGTTGTTGCGGCCCTGGATCTCGCTCAGCCGCTTCTTGCGGCGCACGTCCACCGGGCGGAGCTGGGGCAGCTTCCACGTGCGGCGGGTGAGGACGCGCTCGGGGTCGACCTCCTCCTGCGGGTCGAAGGTGATCAGGATGGGCGAGTCGACGTTCCGGTAGGGGTGGAGCACGTTGCAGTTACGGGTGAGGCTGCCCATCTGCTCCTCGGCGCGGGCGAGTTCGAAGCCCTCCGGCATCCGGAACTGGCAGTAGGCGTCGCGGCCCACCGGGCTGAGCCAGCTCTCGTCCTGGTGCAGCACGCTCTCGACCGGTACGTACGCGAAGTCCCCGAGCAGCTCCCGGTACGTCGGGTCGGAGGTGCGCAGCATCCCCAGCGTCACGTCCGCGTGGGTGGCGAACACGACCTGGTCGAACTGGTGCTCCTGCCCGCCGGCCACCACCGTCACCCCGTCGTCCGTCGGGATGACGGCCTCGACGGGCGTGTTCAGGCGGACGCGGTCGCCCAGCTCGCTCTCGATCCTGGCCAGGTAGCTGTGGATGCCGCCCTGTGCCTTGCGCCAGTAGCCGGCGGCGAAGAAGGAGAGCAGGTTCATGCTGAAGGACAGCGCGACGTACATGAGGTTGTAGTCGAGGGACGGCGCGTGACAGCCCGAGTAGATGCTCAGGATCGGGTTCATCGCCTTGTACTTGAAGCTCTTGGAGTACCCGTTCTTGTCCAGGTACTCGCCGATGCTCATGTCCTTGTACGAGTCGTCGCCCGAGGTGGGCAGCTGGTTCATCTCCTGATGGAACCGGTCGAACTCCTCGTGCAGCTCCTCGCGCAGCTCGCCGAGGAAGTTGAGGTTGTTCCACGACTGCTGCTCACCGGGGAAGTCCACGTGCACCGAGGACGGGGCGACGTAGGTGCCGATGCCGAAGTCGGTCAGCAGCCGGAACAGGTTGGGCGAGAGCTTCTCGTTGAAGTGCTCCACGCCCATGTCCACGTGGAGGGTGCCCTGGTCGGTCTCGACCGGGTGGCTGTAGGCGTGCCCGCCCAGGTACGCGCCCGCTTCGAAGAGCGTGACGTCGTGCTTTCGGGCCAGCTGCCAGGCCGCGACGGTGCCGGATCCGCCACCACCGATAACGGCGATCCTGCTGTTTGCTGTTTCCACGGTCATCACTTCCTGGGCTCGGCCTGCGGCGAGGATTCGTCGCCGAGGATCTCTGCGCTCAATTTGGTCAGCACCCGGCCGGGACCGATCTCGTCGAAGGTCCGGTGTCCCGTACGGGCTAGATGGGTCACGGTCTGCCACCACCGCACCGGCTTCACCAGCTGGAAGACCATCTCCTCCAGCAGGTGCTCGGCGCCCAGCGTCCGGCCGCTCGTCGTGGAGACCACGGTCTTGGTGGGCGGCGCGAACTGCCGCTCCCGCAGGAACCGCGCGAACTCGCGCCGGGCCGGCTCCATGTGGCGGGAGTGGAAGGCCCCGCTGACCGGCAGCCACACACAGCGGTGGCCGATCTCTTCGAGGCGCGGCACCAGCTCGTCCAGGCTCGGCCGCGCCGCGCTGAGGACGACCTGCTCCGGGCTGTTGTAGTTGGCCACGTCGACGTCGAAGGACTCCAGTTTGGCGAGGTGTTCGTCGATGTCGTTCGCCTGCGGTCCGAGGACCGCCACCATCGCCCCGCCGCGCGCCTCCTGCATGAGGGCGCCGCGCCGCGAGACGATCTCCAGCCCCTCGAAGAGGTCGAAGACGCCGGCCGCGAACAGTGCCGGGTACAGCCCCAGGCTGTGGCCCGTCACGCAGCGCGCCCGCTCGTCCCCGTGCTCCTCGGTGTACGCCAGGTACATCAGGCAGCTGACGAAGTAGATCGCCTGCTGTGTGTAGGAGGTCTCGCTCAGCAGTCCGTGCGGGTCCTTCAGGCACAGCTCGCGCAGCGAGTAGCCGACGATCTCGTCGGCCCTGTCGCACAGCTGGGGATAGGCGTCGAACACCTCCTTGCCCATGCCCAGGCGCTGTGAGCCCTGCCCGGGGAACATCACCACATCGATGGCCATCGCCGCCCCCGTCAGTTCAGCTCAAGGACGGTGAAGGGCGCTGCGGCGGACCCGGAGGCCGGGGCCGGGCGCCGGGCCGCCGGGGCGCTGCCGTCGATGGCCACGGACACCACTTCCTCCAGGGCCACGAGGACGTCGCCGTGCTCGTCGGTGAAGAAGAAGTCGTACGTACGGGTCCGCTGGGAGCCGCCGCCCGGCCGGGCCACGCAGTGGCAGAACACCGCCTCGTCCCGCGGGGCCCGGACCACGGTCAGCCGGCCCAGGTGGTAGGGGACGAACACGGGCCCGTCCGGCGCCTCCTCGGCGGCCAGCAGGATGGACAGCTGCATACCGCAGTCGAGGAGCGCGGGCGACAGGCCGTGGCCCCAGTCGCGGTCCACGTGGAGGAAGGCGCGTACCGCACCCGGTCCGACCTCGGCCCAGCGCACGCCGCGCAGCGGTGCGCCGTAGTCGTAGCCGAGCCGCCGGAAGGCGTCGTAGATCTCCGGCCCGTACTGCCTGCGGGCGGTGGCGGGCAGGTCGGGCGGGCCGGCGACCGTCTTCGGCGCGCAGATCTCGGCCGTGCAGTGCACGTCACCGGTGGCCCGGTCGACGAGCGACAGCTCGGTGCCGCGCTCGCGGACCTCGACGGCCTCGGGGTCGGTGATCCGCTTCTGCCACAGCACGTTCCCGAGGGCGCGGCCCTCCGCCCGTCCGGCGAGGACCGCGAGCGTCCAGGCCGCCGGCGCCATGGTCACGCCGTCGATCCGGTGGGCGGCCACCAGCGAGGAGAGGGAGTGGAAGCCGGACTCCGCGGAGTCGATCCAGTGACGGTGGCGCAGGAACGGGTAGGCGGGCAGCTGGAGGGGGGTGGCCTTGGGGTAGTAGCTGTCCCAGGCCGGGGAGCCGCCGGACTCGTACAGGGCCGCGATGTCCTGGGCGGTGCGGGCGGACAGCTCCTCCACCGCCCGTACCGTCGTGGCCTTGGGCGCGGGGCGGCGCCGCAGGTCCTGTTCGAGGCCGCGGATCAGCTCGTCCTGGTCGCGGCAGACGATCGCCACGCGGTGCGAGAAGCTGTCGCGGCAGCAGGCGAGCGTGTAGGCCAGGGCGTCCATGTCCACCCGGCGCCCGCTCAGCCACTGGCGCAGCTCGTCCATGGCCGACTGCAGCCCGGCGCCGCTGTGGTGGGAGAGCGGGATGACGTAGCAGTCCCGCTGCGCACCGGTGGCGGCCGCCGCGGTGGCGGTCTCCTCGGGCACCCCGCGCAGCACGACATGGGCGTTGGCTCCGCCCGCGCCGAACGAGCTCACGGCGGACACCAGGGGAAGGTCCGCGGGCCAGCTCTGGCGCTGGGTGCTGAGCTTGAAGGGGGTGGCCTCGAAGTCCAGGTGCGGGTTGGTGCGCTCCGCGTGCAGCGAGGGCACCAGGGAGCCGTGGCGCATCTGGAGCACCGCCTTGAGCACGCCGCTCAGGCCGGCCGCCGACTCCAGGTGGCCGATGTTGGACTTCACCGAGCCCAGCCGGATCCGCTGGAGGCCGGCCGCGGCGTAGGCCTTGGTGAGGGCCCGCAGTTCGATGGGGTCGCCCAGCGCTGTGCCGGTGCCGTGGGCCTCGACGTAGCCCACCTCCTCGGGGGAGGTGTGGGCCGCCGCGAGGGCCTTGGTGACGACCGCGTGCTGGGCCTCGGGGTTCGGCGCGGTGTATCCGTTCGCCCGGCCGCCGGCGTTGACCGCGGAGCCGCTGATGACGGCGTAGACGCGGTCTCCGTCGCGCAGGGCCTCCTCGGCGGGCCGGAGCACCAGGCTGATGACGCCCTCGCCGTCCACGAAGCCGTCGGCTCCGGCGCCGAAGGGCCGGCACTCCCCGGTGCGCGACAGCATCTCCAAGCCGCACAGCAGCTCGTACTGGCGGGGGTGCGTGATGAGGTTGACGCCGCTGACGACGGCGCGGTCGCACTCCCCCGTGCGCAGGGACTGGCAGGCGAGGTGCAGCGCGGTCAGGGATGCCGAGCAGGCGGTGTCGACGGCCATGCTGGGGCCGTGCCAGTCGAAGTGGTACGAGGCGCGGTTGGCCATCGACCAGAACACCGAGGTGGGCGGCTGCGCGCCGGGTTCGGTGGCCGTGTGCCAGGCGTACCCGCCGTTCATGACACCGACGAACACGCCGGTGTCGCTGCCGGCGAGCCTGGCGCGGCTGTATCCGGCGTCCAGGATCGCCAGGTAGGTCTGCTCCAGGACGAGGCGTTCCTGGGGGTCCATGCGCGCCGCGTCGTGGGGCGTGATGCTGAAGAAGGTGTGGTCGAACGCGTCGATGTCGTCGATGAAGGCGCCGCGTGCGGTGTACGAGACGGCCTCGGGGCCGTCCGCCAGGGGCGCGCTGAAGCGCTCGGCGGGCACGGTGGACGTGCAGTCCAGGCCGTCGACGAGGTTGTCCCAGAACTCCTTGGCGTTCGACGCCTTGGGCAGTCGTGCGGCGATGCCGACGATGGCGATGTCACCGGGCCGCGCCTGGAAGTCGCCGGTGTGCCGGACGGTCTGGTCGGTCCGCTCCGCCCGCTCCCGCGCAGCAGGGGCCTCGGCGGTCTCGGCAGTCTCGGCGGTCTCGGCGGCCGGGGTCGCGGCGGCGGGGAAAGCCTCGGCGACCGTGTCCGCGTTCTCGGTGACCAGGTACTCCACCAGCCGCGCCACCGTCGGGTACTCGAACCACACCGTCGCGGGCACATACCCCACCCGCTCACGCAACGGCTTGAGCAACTCCATCGAGATCAACGAATCGATCCCCATGTCCCGGAACGGACGATCACGCTCGACCTCGGCCACATCGAAACGCATCGTCTCCGCGATCACCTCACGGACGAACCGCTCCACCTGCTCCCGCACATCAGCAACCCCGCCGCCACCGGAAACCTCAGCAGCCTCGGCGGTCTCGGCGGTCTCGGCAGCCGGGGCGGCCGGGGCGGCGGCTACGGGGAACGCCTCGGCGACCGTGTCCGCGTTCTCGGTGACCAGATACTCCACCAGCCGCGCCACCGTCGGGTACTCGAACCACACCGTCGCGGGCACATACCCCACCCGCTCACGCAACGGCTTGAGCAACTCCATCGAGATCAACGAATCGATCCCCATGTCCCGGAACGGACGATCACGCTCGACCTCGGCCACATCGAAACGCATCGTCTCCGCGATCACCTCACGGACGAACCGCTCCACCTGCTCCCGCACATCAGCAACCCCGCCGCCACCGGGGACCTCAGCGGCCTCGGCGGCCTCGGCGGCCGGGGTCGCGGCGGTCTCGGTGCTCGGCTCGTCCGCCGGGCCGGCCAGCGCGACCAGGACCTGCTGGCCGTCGCCGCCGTGCGGCCGCACGGCGCCGAAGCCGGCCTCGTGCATGAGCGAGCGCCACTGGTCACTGCTGAGCAGGGGGCTGTGCTCGATGCGGTACGGGTCGTTGCTGAGCCACCAGCCGTCGGTGAGGCCGAAGGTCAGCGTGGCGTAGTCCTGCCGTGTCGTGATCTCGTTGAGAACGAGGATTCCGCCCTCGCGCAGCGCCTTGCGCACGTTGCGGAGCGTGCCGGGGACGTTCGACGTGGCGTGCAGGACGTTGGTGGCCACGACGATGTCGAAGGACCCGGTGTACTCCTCGGGCGGGTTCTCGATGTCGCAGATCTCGTAGGAGAGGAACGGGTAGTCGCCGCCGAAGGCGTCCCGGGCCTTGTGCAGGAACGCGTACGACAGGTCGGTGAAGTGGTAGCCGACGTCCCGCGGGTCCAGCTTCGGCAGCACGAACTTGGTGGTGCTGCCGGTTCCGGCGCCTATCTCCAGGATGCGCAGCGGGCGCCCCGCCGAGCGGCGCTGGTAGGCCGCGACCACCTGCGCGCAGATGCGGTTGAAGTAGTCCGCGATGGGGTTGCTCTGGTAGACGGGCGCGACGAGCTCGAAGGAGCCCTCGGGGAAGAGCACCTCCACCGCGTCGGTGGCACCGCTCAGCACGTCGGGCAGGTGGTCCAGGCACCGCTCCAGCAGCGCGATGTGACCTGCCAGCTCCGGGTAGGCGCGCAGGAGCTCGGCCCGCGGCAGGGACTGCGCCGAGGGCATCGCGCCGATGGCGTCCCTCAGCTTCGCGTACTTGGGTGCGGTCGTCTCCGGCAGCGGCACCTGGCGCAGCCGCCACCGGGTGTACGCCTCAAGGCGCTCGGAGATGTCCCGGTTGCGGGCGACATCCGTGTCGTCGTCCCTGAAGGCCGGCACCACGTCCTCGAGAACCCCCGGGGAGTCGGCGGGCGATACCGCGGCGACACGCTTGTGCGGCGTGATTCCCATGCGCTCCAACGCCTCTTCCGTTCCTTTCACACATGTGATCCGTCGGTGATCGGCCGCGAGGATCCGCTCGATGACGGCCAGCCCCTCGGCCGGTTCGATCGAGCCGATCCCCAGCCCTGCCATCCGCTCCCGGTACTCCGGCTTCGCGACGACCCCGATCTCGCCCCAGTAGCCCCAGTTGATGACCTTGGCGTCGATCAGCAGGGCCTGGTCGAGGAGGTCCGCGTAGGCGTCCTTGGCCACGCAGGCGGCGGCGTAATTGCCCTGTCCCGCGCTGGCGATGTAGGCCTGGACGGAGGAGAAGAAGAGGCAGAAGTCGATGTCCCTGCCGCGCAGCGCCTCCACCAGGTGGTGGGTGCCGTGCAGCTTCGGGCGCAGTACGTCGTGCAGTACCTGCTCGCTCATGGTGGCGAGGGTGGAGTCCTGGAGCAGGAGCGCGGAGTGCACGACGCCGTTGATGACCTCGTGGGCATCGAGCGCGCGCTTGAGCGCCGGTCCGTCGGCCAGGTCGGCCTGGTGGTAGTGGACGGCGCGGGCGCCCAGCTCCCGCAGGCGCTCCCCGGTCGGGGCGAAGTCCTCGGCCCGGCGGCGGCCGATGACGACCACCTCGGCCTGGTAGACGGCGGCCAGGTACTCGGCGAGCAGGCCGCCGAGTCCGCCGGTGCCGCCCAGGATGACATAGGTGCCCCCGGTCCGGAACGCCGAGCGGGCCGGCCAGCCCGCGAGGGTCGCGGGTTCCATCGACGCGACGGCGTACTCGTCACCGCGGACGCAGACGGGCTTGCCCGGCACGGTCGGCAGGGGCCGGTCCAGGGCCGCGGACAGCGACGACGCGTTGAGGTCCGCGAGGCAGAAGCAGCGCACCGCCCAGTCGGGCCGCTCCTTGGCCAGCGCCTGTGCCAGGCCGACGTACACGCCGTCCACGGGGTGCGTGGCGGCGGTGAACAGCGGGCTGTGCACCGCCTTGTCGGTGAACACGTCGAGGCGGACCCGCGGCCATCGGTCGAGGGCGTGGACGAGTTCGAGGAAGGCGGTGACGTCCGCGTCGTGGATGCCGTCGGCCCATGAGGTGCGGCTGACGAACACCAGGTGCTCGTCGGCGGCCGGGGCGGCGGCGAGTTCGGCCACCGCCGCGCCGTCGAGCAGCACGACCCTGCTGTGCGGGAACCGCTCCGTCAGCTCCCGGTGCAGCCGGTGCTGTCCGGGTGGCACCACGAAGGTCCGCGGGCCCTCGTCGGCGGCTCGCGGCGGGTCCAGTCGACCGTGCGTCCACTGCGGGGCGAACACCATCGAGTCCACGGCGGCACGACGAACCAGCGAGACATCGGGGCGCGCTGTACCGGACGCGGCATTTCCGCTTCGCCATTCGTTGCGACTCAACAAAATCCCCTATGCCTAGGACGTCGGGTTAAAGAGCGGGTTTCACGCCGAGGTCGAAAACCGAAAGAAGCGGTTCGTAATCCTCGTCAAATACCGTGAAGTTGGTCCTGAAGGGAGAGAGTTTTTCCGTCAGGACAAAAGCGGAGGGCGCCGGGAAACGCGCCGGAGCATGAAAGATCATATGCCCCATGGAGAAAGGCATCAAGCTATCACGGTGTTCACCGATGGAAATGGCCATGCCCGATTGGAAGGAGCAGTCGAGGAGGTTGACCAGCCCCATCGGCGTGCCGTCGTTGTGCGACAGCCAGGCCAGCGACCGCTGTCCGTACCGCTGCACATAGGTGTTGCGGCGGAAATACGGGCCGTAGTCGATTCCCATGTTCGAGAACTCTGCGTAGATTTCCCGGCGGGTGAGGTGGGACCGGGTGTTCACGCAGATCTCGTCGCGCACCTCCAGGCCCACCGCGGGAGCACGGTCCTGCCTTTCGAACAGGAGCGTGCCCATGCCGCAGGTCGCGCCGCGGTTGGTGACCGTGTAGTCCACCGATTGCGCGTTTGGCGCGGACCGGAACGTCACAGAGAGGTCGTCCAACGGCTCTTCACCGGAGATCGGCCGCAGCCAGGCGGCGTCCCTGATGGCGAACGTCCGTGCGTCGGGGTGCAGGCGAGCGGCCCCGTGCAGCGCCATCTCCAGGCAGGCGACGCCGGGCAGCACCCGCCTGCCACCCACCAGGTGCTCCCTCAGGTAGGTGTGGTCGGGGCTGATCTGTGCCCGGAAGGTGCCCGGCCGGTCGGCCGCGAGCAGCCGTATCGGCTCCACCGCGGCGGGGTGAGCGCCGGGGCCGGTCGCCTTGTCGACTTCGGTCGTCATGCCGTCCGTTCCTCATCCGTGAACCAGAGATCCGTCTCTTCGAACGGGTAGCCGGGCAGCCGCAGCCGGCGCGGCGTGTGCTGCGCGAACAGCTCCCGCCAGTCGACCGGTTGACCGGCCAGGTACCGCTCGCGGGCCAGCTCGGGGGTCGGCTGCCGCACGTCCCCCGCCCGCTCCGCCGGCCGCGCGTGGACCGCATCGCCCGCCGTGCGCAGTGCGTGCACCAGCTCGTCGGAGGAGGACGGGCACCACGCCAGGCGGTATTCCAGGTGCTCGCGTCGGCACAGGGTGTACGACAGGTCGAGCAGGTCCTGGTCCGACAGCGGTCCGGTCCGCTCGATGTGGTCGAGCAGCCGGGCCGTCAGCCTGCGCAGCGCCTGCGGGGTGCGCGCCGACAGCGGTACGAGCCGGGGCGCCGCGGCGGTGGGGCGCCGGAGCGGGGGGTTCGGCGGCTCGGAGAGCACGACGTGCGCGTTGGTGCCGCCGAAGCCGAAGGAGCTGATCCCGGCCACGCGTCCGGCGCCGTCGTCGTCCCACGGGATGTTCTTGCGCAGCACCTCGAAGGGCTGGTCGTCCAGGGCGATGCCGGGATTGGGCTCGTGGAAGTGCAGGTTGGCCGGGAGGGTCCGGTGCTCGAAGGCCTTGATCACCTTGGTCACGGAGGCGACGCCCGCGGCGGGCTCCAGGTGCCCGATGTGGGACTTGACCGCGCCGAGCCGGACGCGGCGGCCCGCGGGCCGCGGCACCAGGTGCTCCCAGGCCCGCTTCAGCGCGTCGATCTCGATGGCGTCGCCCAGCACCGTGCCCGTTCCGTGGGTCTCGATGTACCCGGTGCGGGAGGCGAGTTCGGGGGTGTAGGCGTCCAGGAGCAGGCTGTACTGGGCGTTGGGGTTCGGGGCGGTGAGCGAGTTGGCGCGGCCGCCGTGGTTCTCCGCCACGCTCTCGATCACCGCGCGGATGTCGTCGCCGTCGGCGAGGGCGTCCTCCAGGCGCTTGACCAGGAAGCTTCCGTAGCCCTCGCCGCGGACGTAGCCGTTGGCCGCGGCGTCGAAGGCCGCGCAGCGGTGATCGGGCGAGAGGAACCGCGCCGAGTGGAGCCCCTCGTTGATCTGGGAGTCGAGGATCAGGTTGACGCCGCCGACCACGGCCGCGTCGCAGACTCCGGCGCGCAGGTCGCGGCACGCCTTGACCAGCGCCACCAGGGATCCGGAGCAGGCGGTGTCGAGGACCGTGGAGGGTCCGTGCCAGTCGAACCAGGAGGAGAGGCGATTGGCGATGAGGCTCATGGAGTGCCCCACCAGCGAGTACGGGATCTGCCGTGCGTCCGCCCTGGCCTGGAGCAGCGCGTAGTCGTTGCCGGTGGCCGCCATGTAGCAGCCGGTGCGCGAGCCGCTCAGCTCGGAGGCGGCGTACCCGGCGTCTTCGAGCGTGTGCCAGACGGACTGCAGCAGCAGCCGCTGCCGCGGGTCCATCCAGCTCGCCTCCCGCGGCGAGGTGGAGAAGAACCTGGCGTCGAACCCCTTGATCCCGGGGAGGAATCCGGCGTACTCGCCGGGCAGTTCGCGCTCGGCGGGAGCCGGGCCGACGCAGTCCCTGCCGTCGAGCAGGGTCTGCCAGAACGCGTCGGGGTCCGGCCCGCCGGGCAGCACCGCCGAGTAGCCGACGATGGCCAGACGGCCGTCGGCGCCGGAGCGGTCCGCCGACACGGGGCGCGAAGCGGCCGCCGGCCGGGCGTCGTGCTGGTCCTCGGGCCGGCCGGCGCGGCCGCCGGAGAGCCGTGCGACGGTCTCGGCGACGTTGCGCAGGGTGTTCATGCGGTAGAAGTCGTGCGCGTGGACGACGACTCCGTACCGCTCGCTGATCCGCGCGGCGAGGACGTTGTAGCCGAGCGAGTTGACGCCCTGATACCCCAGGGGCCGGTCGACGTCCGGTTGCGGGAGGCCCAGTTCACCGGCGACGAGCCGGCGCAGCTCGGCGAGCAGGTCCTGCCCGCTCGCTTCGCCGGTGTCCGGTCCGGCCCGCTCCTCGTCGGCCGCCGGCGCGGGCGTCTCGTCCTGCGGGTACAGGTCCAGCGAGGACAGGGGTGCCTCGCTCAGCTTCTTGACGTCGGTCTTGCCGTTGGGCGTCAGCGGGATCTCGGTCAGCCGGTGCACGGCCTGCGGCACCATGTAGTACGGGAGGGTGTCCCGGCACCGCTCCCGTACCGCCGCGGCGTCGAAGTTCTCGGTGGCGGGCAGCCACACGAAGCAGCGCAGGTGCGGCTCGGGCTCCGGCCGCACGACGGCGACGACGGTCGCGGCCGGGGCCTGCGCCGCCACCGCGGCGGCCACCTCGTCGAGTTCGATGCGGTGGCCGTTGACCTTGCGCTGGCCGTCCCGGCGGGAGACATAGGTGAGGTGCGACGGGCCTTCGTGGCGGACCAGGTCGCCGGTCCGGTAGGAGGGCGTTCCGTCGGGCAGCGTGCCGAAGGCGGTCGCCGGGGCGTTGAGATATCCCTGGGCCACGCAGTCGCCGGCGATCATCAGCTCGCCCCGCATGCCCGGGGCTACGGACCGCCCGTCGGCGTCCACGACGTAGTAGCGGGTGCCCAGCGCGGGCTCTCCCAGGTGGATGCGCCCGGCGTCGGTCACGCGCTGCCAGCTCGCCCAGATGGTCGCCTCGGTCGGGCCGTACATGTTGTAGACGGCCGCGCTCTGGCTCAGCAGGTACTCCGCGAGGTCGCGGTCCAGGGCCTCCCCGCCGCACAGCAGGGTCAGGGGCCGCTTGGCCCGCCAGCCGACGGCCTTCAGGATGCGCCAGGTGGACGGCGTGGCCTGGACGACGGTGGCTCCGCTGCCGTCGATGCGCTCGGCCAGCAGGGTGCCGCTGGTCCTGGCTTCGTCGGACAGCACCTGGACGCTCGCACCGCACAGCAGGGGCAGGAGGATCTCAAGGAGCGAGATGTCGAAGCCGATGGGGGTCAGGGCCACGATGCGGTCGTCGGGCCCCATACCGGGGTCCTGGCCCACGGAGTGCAGGAAGTTGACGAGGTTGCCCTCGCTCACCGCCACGCCCTTGGGGTTGCCGGTCGACCCCGACGTGAACATCACGTAGGCGGTGCGGTCGGCATCGGCCGGGGCCGCCGGAAAGATGCCGCGCGGCTGCGGGCCGGGCGCCCCGGGGGACGCGGACGGCAGCGCGCCGTCCACCTCCCGCGCGGGTATGTGGGGGAAGAGCCGTGCCGCCCGGTCCCGGGTCGCCGCGTCCACCAGGATGGCGCCCAGATCCGCGGTCTCGGCCATGTACGCGAGCCGGCTGTCCGGCAGCCGGGGGTCCAGCGGTACGAACGTGCGCCGCAGCGCCAGCGCGGTCAGGTAGGCGACGGGGACCGCGGCCGACCGCTCCAGGAAGATGCCGACCGGCCGCTCCTGTGCCCGCGCGCCGTCCGCGGCCGGCGCACCGTCAGGTGCCAGGTCGCGGCCCAGTCGGTGGGCGGCGTCGAGCAGTTCGCCGTAGGTGAGCGACCGGTGGTCGTCCACGACGGCCACCCGGTCCGGGTCCGCTGCTGCGGTCTCGACCAGGGCCGCGCCCAGGCCCTGAGGGGCCGGGGCGGTCCGGGCGGCCCCCTCGGCCACCGGTTCCAGCGGGCGCGACAGGTCGCACTGCGACGGCGGCCGGTGCGGTTCGGCGATCGCGAACCGGGCCATGCGCAGGAAGTTGGTGGCCAGCGCCGACAGGGCCTGCGGCGACAGCACCCGCGTGGAGGAGTCGAAGGAGAGGTGGATGCCCTGCTCGTCGGAGCTGAAGTTGACGCTCAGCTCGCTCGAACTGCCGGTGTCGGGCTTGCGGACCCAGGAGACGTCCGCCCCGCTCAGCTCCGGCACCGCCGTCGGCAGCATCGCGGAGGAGGAGTTCACCACGAGATTGAGCGCGCTGCCGCCCTGGTCCACCGTGCGGCCGTGTTCGGTCGCGGCCAGGGCGAGCAGGTCGAACGTCGGGAAGTCCTGGTGGTCGCGCAGCTCCTCGCGCTGGGTGCGCACCTGCTCGAACAGCGACAGCGCGGACCGCTCCGCCGAGACGTCCAGCCACAGCGGCAGCAGGTTGGTGTGACAGCCGTAGGGGGCTCCGTAGCCCCGCGTGTCGACGGTGTGGGCCACCACGACGCTCTGGTCGTCGTCGCCGTAGGAGTGCACGAGGGCACCGGTGACGCCGACCACGAACTGGAGCAGGCTCAGCTCGTGGTGGCGCAGGAACCGGTGGATGCCGTCGGCCAGTTCGCCGGTGATCGTCTCCTTGACCGCGATGCGGCGGCCGTCCTGGTGTGGTGCCGCGGCGGAGAAGGGCAGCGGCTGGTGCAGCCGGCGGCCCGCCAGCATCGACCGCCAGTAGGACGCGTCCTTTGCGGCATCGGACCGCGGCAGGACGCCGAAGGACCGTTCAAGGACCGGGGCGTCGCCCCGCCAGCAGGCAGCGAGGGCGGCGCAGAACGGCGCGTAGCACCCGCCGTCGAAGACCACATGGCTGAAATCCAGGCGGAGCAGAAGCTTTTCCGCGGATTCCCGCCAGTACCGGAAGCGGAAGAGCTCCTGGCCGGTGGGGTCGATGCCGCCGGGGTCGAGGAGGTCGTCTTCCCGCTCGCAGCGCCGCAGCACCCGCCGGGGAACCGGGCGGCTCTTCGCCATCAGCTTTCCGCCGACTTCGGTGAAATAGCTGAGAAGTCGCGGGAACGCGGTGGAAACCACTTCCCGCAGTGCGTCGTCGAGACGGTCGGTGTCGACGTCGCCGGTCAGTGCGTACACATAACTGACGGTGAGTCCCGGGTCATCGGGATTCTGCTGGTACCGATACCACTGAAAGCGCTCGTAGGCGCTTGCCTGACGCTCCGTCATGCACATACAGACCTTTCAACCGTCGAGGCCGTCGAATAATTCGTACACCGCTCTGGTATAACGGCACTCGAATTCCGGTCGATCTTGTGGGGCCACCCCCCACCGCGCCCATAATGCCGTGCGGGAATGATGTGTCACCAGCATGCACGGGACCCGTGGTGCTGCCGGGTGTTCAACTGCTTCCGGACCGCGATTGAACACCCGTGAATTTAGCGATACTCAAGCGTCCGGCCTTGCGGAAATTCCGCCTGAGTGTTTTTCACCCGTCCTACGGCGTCCGTTCGACGCGCTCATCGGAGGTACACACGTGCTGCTCTCGGAAGACGACGTGGCGCTGTTCGCGCGGGTCAGCGGCGACCGGAACGCGCTGCACTGCTCGCCCGACTACGCCCGCCGCACGCCCTTCGGCCGGACCGTCGCCCACGGCGTCCTCGCGGCCCTGGCCACGCTGGAGGAGCAGGCGCCGGACGGGGCGGGCACCACGGCCGTCGAGATCGACTTCGGCAACCCCGTCTTCCCCGGGGTGCGCTACCGCTCCGAACCGCTGGACGGGTCCCGGGCCGGCTCCGGCTACCGGCTGCTCGACGGGGACCGCGCCTGCCTGACCGTACGGGTGCGCCCCGGCACCCCGCCGGACCTGGACCCGCTGCCCGCACCGCCGGCGCGCTCCGCGCCGCAGCACACGATCGCGGACCTGCCGCGGGGCACCGCGGTGTCCGGCGCGTACGGCCCGGACGGGATCGACGCGCTGCGCGAGCGGTTCCCGGCCGCCTCCCGGCTGCTCGGGCGCACGCCGCTGGCCTGCCTGCTGTGGTCGAGCTATCTGGCCGGGATGTCCCTGCCGGGAGAGAACTGCCTGCTCGGCCGGGTGGCGCTGCGCTTCCACCCGGTCGCCGCGAGCGGCCCTGCGCGGCTGTCGTACACCGCCCGCGTGGTCCACGCCGACCACCGCTTCGGACTGGTGTCGATCGTCGGGGAGATCACGGCGGACGGCGCGGTCGTCGCCGAGGCCGAGATCGAGGCGATGGTCCGCACGCCCGCTCCGCTGGCCACCTCGGCCGCGCTGGGCGCGCACCTGAGCCCGTCCGACCGGCTGCGGGGCGCCTCGGCCGTCGTCGTCGGGGGCAGCCGCGGACTCGGCGCGGCCCTGTCCCTGGCGCTGGCGTCGCAGGGGTGCGAGGTCTTCGTCGGGCACCGGGGCGCGCTGCCGCAGAGCCTGCTGGCCGACGGCGACCGGCTGCCGGGGCACCTGCACTCCGTGCCCGGCGACGCCGCGGACCCGCGCTGGAGCAGCGAACTGCGCTCCCGTGTCGAGCGCGAGCACGGCCGGCTCGACTTCCTGGTGTGCAGCGCCGCCCCGCCCCTGCGCACGCTGGGCCTGGCCGCCACCGACCTGGAGCGGATGGACGCGTTCCTGACCGCCTCGCTGCGGCTGGTCAGCGCGCCGCTGGCAGGGCTGCTCCCGGCCCTGGAGCCGGGGCGGGGCACCTGCCTGGTGCTCTCCTCGGCCGCCCTGCGCGAACCGCCGCGCGACTGGCCGCACTACGTGGCGGCCAAGTCCGCCGTCGAGGGCCTGGTCCACTGGGCCGCCCGGCACCACCCCGGCGTGGGGTTCCTCCTCGCGCGGCCCGGGATGCTG
Organism: Streptomyces sp. NPDC002446; assembly: GCF_053595675.1. Lineage (NCBI taxonomy): Bacteria > Bacillati > Actinomycetota > Actinomycetes > Kitasatosporales > Streptomycetaceae > Streptomyces > Streptomyces sp. NPDC002446. Next base: position 45,516 of record NZ_JBSFYC010000020.1, read on the forward strand.
TGGACCGAGCAGACGAACTCGCCCAGCGCCCGGGAGACGGCCGGGCCGGTGGAACCGGTGGCGGCGCAGCTGGTGCACCGCCTGCTGGAGCCCGTGCCCGCCGACGGAGTCCCCCACCTGGTCGGTGAGGAGACCGCCGGCCCGCTCCCGGCAGGCCGGCGGTGAGAAGGGCCCGGTGCCGAAGACGGTCACCGGGCCCAGCGCTGCTCCTGTCCGGGCGCTTCGCCCGGGAGCGGCGCTCAGAGTGCGGGCGCGTGGTCCGCGGTCTGCTGCGACTCCTCGCCGGAGCCGGTGCCGGCGCTCATCCTCTGCACGGCGAACAGCAGGAAGGACAGGAGGACGAAGACCGCCGCGGAGAAGATGGGCAGCGCGCTGGAGCCGTCGATGAGACCGAAGACGACACCGGACAGACCCGCGGAGATGGCCGCGATGGCACCGGCCGTGCCCATGACGGAGCCCTGGTGGCTGTCGTCCACGGCGCCCGACATCATGCCCACCAGACCGCTGTAGGAGATGCCGTAGGTGGCCGCGCCCACCAGGCACAGGGCGTAGAGCACGGCCTGCGAGCCGGTCAGCGCGGTGCCGGCGATGCACAGGGTCATCACCGCCAGCGCTCCGGCCACCGCGGTCCGCGGCTTGAGGTACTTCATCGAGAGCGGCACCAGGGAGAGGAAGGCCGCCGCGAGGCCGACGCCGACCACCGAGATGAGGTTGGTGACCGCGCGCTGGTCGAAGCCCTCGTTCGCCGTCAGGTACAGGCCGATGAACTGGAAGAAGGCAGTCCAACCCAGGGACATCAGCAGCAGGGCGGCGGAGAGCAGCCTGACCCCGGGGAAGGCGAGGGACTCCATCAGGTGCTTGACCGGGTTGGGGAAGGCCATGCGCCCGGCCGGCCTGGGAGCCGGCTCCTCACGGTAGGAGACGAGCAGGACCAGCAGGTTCAGCAGCGTGATGCCGGCCACGAAGACGAACGGGGTCTTGAGGTCGAACCAGGAGACCAGGGTGGAGTCGCTGAGGTAACCGCCGATGAGCGGGCCCACCACGTACCCGGTCGACACGCAGAACATGATCAGTCCGATGGAGTTCACGCGGCGTTCCTTCGGCGTGACGTCCAGGATCGCCGCCTGGGCGACCGGCAGGCTGCCGGAGAACAGGCCGCCGATCACCCGCCCGGCGACGAACAGCGCCACGTCCCGGCGCAGCAGCGCCGCGATGGTCAGCGCATAGCCCGCGGCCAGCCCCAGCAGGCACAGCATCAGGGTCTTCTTGCGGCGGAAGTGGTCGGACAGCGAGCCGAGCAGCGGGGCGCCCAGGAACATCGCCAGCGAATAGCTGCCGATGGCGACTCCGTAGAACAGGTCACGGGTACCGGTTCCGCCGCTGCCTATGAGGCCGATATCGGAGTCGTAAGAGATGGGAATCAGCACAGGAATGATGAGGCTGACGCTCAGGTTGTCGATCAGGATGATGAAGTAAAGAGGGATGAGACTGGCCAACCCGCTTTTACGCACGGTTGTTTCTCCTTGTTCAGTTCGGGTGGTGCCAGTGGACCGCCGGGCCCGGCAAAGCGGTGGACGGGGCAGCGACCGCGGGCGGCATCGTAACGCACCTGGATTCGCGGGGTGTTTGGCGGATTGGGCTGCCGAAGGACCGCTCAGCCGTCGCTCTAGTTCCGGCACTTGACCGAAACTCACTGACATGGTGCACGCTACACCGAAGAACCTGAACAGGTACGATCCCGAATCCGTCGTGCGGTGCCCAAGAGCGGCCCCCAGGGCCTATATCCGGCCGCCAGGATTCGACCGTTGGGTCTGTTTCACCTTTTCTGCCATAAGCGTTGGCCGGTCACGGCCGAAACGAGGGTGCTCTCGAGATGGAAGCGAACGAACTGAAGGCCATACCCGGCGAGGCCCCCGAGCGGGTCGTGGCCTCCGCTGAGCAAGTGGAAAGCGCGGTCCTTGAGGCGTTGTGCGGGGTACTGGGCCAGGACGTGGTCGCCCCCGACGTTCCCTTCGCCGCGCTGGGCGGGGACTCCATGCGGGCCGTGCGGGTGCTGTCGCGGCTGTGGCGTGACCTGGGCGTGGAGCTGCCCGTGCACGCGCTCGGCAACGACACGACCGCCGCCGGACTCGCCGCGGCCGTGCGCGCCCACCTGGACGGCCGGGCCGCATGAGCGACACGAGCAATCAGGGCATCGCCCTCGCCGCGACCTTCACCTCGGACGGGCTCAGGGACGCCGTGGCCCGGCGGCTGCGGGAGAGCGGACGCGAGGTCCAGGCGGCACCGTACGGCCAGCTGGTGGAACCGCTGCTGGACCCCGGCAGCGTGCTGCTGGCCCACGCCGGGGTGAACGTCGTGCTGCTGCGGGCCGAGGACCTGTACCGGGGCGCCCCGGAGCCCTCGGCCGGTGACCGGCTGCTGGACGAGCTGCTCTCGGTGCTGTCCGCCGCCCCCACCCGCAGCGCGGCGACCTGGCTGGTGGCCCTGACGCCGCCGTCGCCGGGCGCCCTCGCCGACCCCGTCGCGGCGCGGTGGGTCGAGGCCGCCACCCGGCGGATCACCGAGGCCGTCGACCCGCTGCCCGGCATGCACCTGGTCCCCCTCGACGACCTCACGGACCGGTACGACGTGCCGGAGACGCACGACGAGTACGCCGACCGCCTCGCACATCTCCCCTACACCGACGGGTACTTCGACGCGCTGGCCGACTGGCTGGTGCGGTTGGCCGCCACGACGTGGACCAGGCCCCGCAAGGTCGTGGTGCTCGACTGCGACAACACCCTGTGGGCCGGGGTGTGCGGCGAGGACGGGCCGCTCGGGGTGGAGATCGGCCCGGGGCGCCGCAAGGTCCAGGAGTTCATGCTGGACCAGCGTGCGCGGGGCCGGCTGCTGTGCCTGTGCAGCCGCAACGAAGAGGCGGACGTCCAGGCCGTGTTCGCCGAGAACCCCGACATGGTCCTCACGATGCGGGACGTCACCGCCCACCGCATCGGCTGGCAGCCCAAGGCCCAGTACCTGGCCGAGCTCTCGCAGGAGCTGGGGCTCGCGCTGAACTCGTTCGTCTTCGTGGACGACGACGCCGTGGAGTGCGCGTCGGTACGCGCGCAGCTGCCCGAGGTCGCCGTGGTGGAGCTGACCCGGGACGCGGACGCGGCACCACGGCAGCTGGCCCGTGAGACGGCCTTCGACCAGCTCACGGTGACCGACGAGGACCGGCTGCGGGCCGACTGGTACGGGGCCGAGCCGGAGCGCCGGGCCCTGGAGCAGTCCGTCGCGGACTACGAGGAGTTCCTGGCCCGCTGTGCCATCGAGGTCACGATGGAGGAGCTGTCGGACGCCGCGCTGGACCGCGCGGCCCAGCTGACGACCCGTACCACGCAGTTCACCCTGGCGGGCACCGCCTTCACGGTGCCGGAGCTGCGGCGGTTGCTCGACGACGGCGGCCGGGGCTGGACGGTGCGGGTCCGCGACACCTTCGGCGACTACGGCACCGTCGGGCTGGTGCTGGCGCAGGCCGACGGCGATGTGCTGGACGTTCCGGTCTTCCTGCTCAGCTGCCGGGTCCTCAACCGCCGTGTGGAGACACGGATGCTGCGGATGCTGAGCGCCAAGGCCGATGCGGCCGGCTGCCGCACCCTGCGGCTGCCCTACCGGCCCACCCGGCGCAACGCGCCCGCGCGTCAGTTCCTCCAGCAGCTCTCCGGCACGCCCATCGGCGCCGAGGACGCCGCCGGCACCGTCGAGGTGCGGGTCGCCGACTGGATCGACGCACCCGTGGCGACCGCGCCGTAGCCGCGGCCCGCGCAGACCACACCACACGTGGCAGGCGATCCGGCCGGCCACCCGCCCAGGCGCGGGCGACGCGGGCGAAGGGCCGGGAGTCGCAAGACGACTCCCGGCCGCCGCCCGCACCGCCCGCGCCGGTACAGAGGAACGAGGGAATCACCCCATGACCACCAGGACCAGAGGGTCCGCACAGAGCCGAAAGCTGTGGCGGCGCGTGTCCGTCGCGGCGACCGGCTGCACCGCCCTCATACTGGGCACCGTCGCGTTCACCGCGACCGGCGCCCCCGCCGCGAGCGGCTCCAAGCCCGCCGCGGCCCACAGCGTCCCCGTGCAGTCCCAGTGGACCAGCGCGGGCCAGAACAACCACAACACCCGTCATGCCGCCACCGAGCGCACCATCGGCCCGAAGAACGTGGGCAAGCTGGCGCCGAAGTGGACCTTCACCACCGACGGCGATGTCTCCGCCACCCCCACCGTCGTCAACGGCACCGTGTACGTGCCCGACTGGGGCGGCAAGCTGTGGGCCATCGACGCCGACAGCGGCAAGGAGATCTGGTCGAACTCCATCTCCAGCTACGACGGGGTCGAGGGGCACATGTCCCGGACCAGCCCCGCGTACTGGAAGGGCAACCTCTACGTCGGCACCGGCACGCTGACGACGACCGCGCTGAAGAGCGCGTACGTCATCTCCGTCGACGCCAAGACCGGCAAGAAGCAGTGGATGACCAAGGTCGACGACGACCCGACGACGGTCATCACCTCCTCCCCCACCGTGGACAACGGGATCATCTACGTGGGGACGTCCTCCAAGGCGTCGACCCTGCACGACAAGCCGAGCTTCCGCGGCGCGGTCCTGGCGATGGACGCCCGCACCGGCAAGATCCTGTGGAAGACCCACACCGTCCCGAAGGGCTACACCGGCGCCGCCGTGTGGGGCAGCCAGCCCGTGGTCGACCACAAGACCGGCCTGGTGTTCGTGGGCACGGGCAACAACTACACCTCGCCGGACGGGGTGTGCCTGAACCCGAAGCAGACCAACTGCACCCCGCCGGACAAGGACGACCACTTCGACAGCGTGCTCGCGCTGGACCTGAAGACCGGCAAGATCAAGTGGGCCCATCACACGCTGACGGCCGACACCTGGATGATGTACATGCAGAACCAGGCCCCGGACTTCGACTTCGGCTCCGCTCCGAACCTCTACACCACCAAGATCGACGGCAAGCCGAAGGACCTCCTCGGCATCGGCCAGAAGAGCGGCGTCTACTACGCCCTCGAACCGGCCACCGGCAAGGTCGTGTGGCAGACGCAGGTCGGCCCCGGCGGTCCGCTGGGCGGCATCCAGTGGGGCTCCGCCACCGACGGCAAGCGCATCTACGTCGGCATCGGCAACGGTGCTCACCTGCCCTGGACCATCACCGCCGCCGACGGTACGAAGTCCACGGTCAAGAGCGGCTTCTTCGCCGCGGTCAACGCCGCCACCGGCAAGATCGAGTGGCAGACCGCCGACCCGCAGGGCAAGGAGGGCCAGTGGCTTGACGACTCCTTCGTGACCAGCGCCAACGGCGTCATGTACGCCGGCTCGTCGGCGCCCAAGGGCACCAACATGTACGCGCTGGACGGCAAGACCGGGAAGATCCTGTGGGACTTCGCCAGCGGCGGCTCCGTCTTCGGCGGCGCGGCCGTGGTCGACGGCAGCGTGTACTGGGGCTCCGGCTACTACATCTCCAATGTGGGCGAGGGCCTGAGCGGCCACAACAACAAGCTCTACCGCTTCACCCCCGACGGCCGCTGACACACCGTCCGTCCATGCGAAACGGCCCGGGCAGAATCTGCCCGGGCCGTTTCACGGCTTGGTGCGGCGCCTCAGGCCGCGACCGCCAGCGCGCGGCGCAGCGGCTGCCACCACTGCGGGTTGTCGCGGTACCAGTCGACCGTACGGGCCAGGCCGTCGCGGAAGGGGACGCGCGGGGCGTACCCGAGCTCCCGGATCTTGCCGTCGTCGACGGAGTAGCGGCGGTCGTGGCCGGGCCGGTCGGGTACGTAGGTGATCCGCTCGGGACCGGCTCCGCACTCCTCCAGCAGCAGGCGGGTGAGTTCGACGTTGGTCAGCTCCTCGCCGCCGCCGATGTTGTAGGCCTCGCCGGGCCGGCCCTTCTCCAGCACCAGCTGGACGCCCCGGCAGTGGTCGTCGACGTGCAGCCAGTCGCGTACGCACAGACCGTCTCCGTACAGCGGCAGCTGCCCGCCCTCCAGCAGGTTGGTCACGAAGAGGGGGATGAGCTTTTCGGGGTACTGGTAGGGGCCGTAGTTGTTGCTGCAACGGGTCACGCTCACGTCCATCCCGTAGGTGCGGGCGTAGGAGCGCGCCAGGATGTCGGCCCCGGCCTTCGACGCGGCATAGGGCGAGTTCGCCAGCAGGGCGCAGTCCTCGGTCCAGGAGCCCGCCTCGATCGACCCGTACACCTCGTCGGTGGAGATGTGGACGAACCGGGGCACCCGTGCGGCTCGCGCCGCCGACAGCAGGGTCTGCGTGCCCAGGACGTTGGTGCGTACGAAGTCGTCCGCGCCGGCGATCGACCGGTCCACATGGCTCTCGGCGGCGAAGTTGACCACCGCGTCGTGTCCCGGGAGGAGGTCGGCGAGCAGCGCGGCGTCGCAGATGTCGCCCCGTACGAAGGTCAGGCCCGGGTGGTCGCGGACGTCGGCGAGGTTGGCGGTGTTGCCCGCGTAGGTGAGTTTGTCCAGGGCCGTGATCCGCACGTCGCCGGCGTCGCCGTAGGCTCCGGCGAGCATGTTGCGCACATAGGTGGACCCGATGAATCCGGCGGCGCCGGTGACGAGCAAACGCACGGGACTTCCCTTTCTCAAGCGGCGGTCGCGCGTGCCGGGGCGGCTTCCGGCGTACGGAGTCCGAGGTCCGTCAGGACGGCCCGGGCCACCTCGGTGACGCGGTCGTGCAGATAGAAGTGGCCCCCCGTGAAGACCCGCGAGCGCCCGGGGACGACCGACAGGCGCAGCCAGTCGGTCGCCTGCTCGGGGGCGCACAGGGGGTCCTGGGTGCCGGTCAGCGCCGTGATCGGGCAGCGCAGGCCGGGCCCGTCCTGCCAGGTGTAGGACCTCAGGGCCCGGTAGTCGGCGCGCAGCGCGGGCAGCGCCATGGCCTGTACTTCGGGGTCGTCGAGCGCGTCGCCGCCGCCGAGTCTGCGGACCTCGGCCAGCAGCGCGGCATCGTCCGCCAGTTCGTCGGTCGGCCCCGCCCCGGCCGTGGGCGCGCAGCGGGCCGAGACGAACAGCCGGTGCGGTGTGCTGCCCGACCGGTCGAGGCGCCGGGCCGTCTCGTAGGCGACGAGCGCCCCCAGGCTGTGGCCGAAGAGGGCGTACGGTGCGTCGTCGAGGGTGTGCAGCGCCTCGGCGATCCGGTCGGCCAGCTCGCCCAGCCGCGGCAGCGGCGGCTCGTGCCGCCGGTCCTGCCGTCCCGGGTACTGCACCGCCACGACCTCCGCCGCGGGGCCCAGGGCACGGGCGAGGGAGTGGTAGCTGCTCGCGCCGCCCCCGGCGTGCGGGAAGCAGACGAGCCGCATCACCCCGTCGGCCGGCGGGCCGAACCGCCGCAGCCAGGTCTCGGACAGCGGGGCTCGGGCGGTCACCGGCCCAGCCTCACGGGCAGGCTCTCGATGCCCCGCAGGAAGGACCTGCGCCAGCGCACCTGCTCCGCCGGGACCGCCAGGGCGAGGTCGGGGAAGCGCCGCAGGAGGGCGCGCAGCGCGATCTCGCCCTCCAGGCGTGCCAGCGGGCCGCCCACGCAGAAGTGGATGCCGTGGCCGAAGGACAGGTGCCCGCTCGCGTCACGCGTCACGTCGAACCGCTCGGGGTCGGGGAACCGGCGGGGGTCGCGGTTGGCCGCGGCGCCCGCGATGAGCACGGTGCTGTGCGCCGGGATGAGGACGTCGCCGATCTGGACGGGTTCGAGCGACCCCCGGGTGGTGATCTCGGCGGGGCCGAGGAAGCGCAGGACCTCCTCCACGGCGTTCGGGAGGAGCGACGGGTCCTGGCGTACCTTGGCCAGCTCCTCGGGGTGGGTGAGGAGCAGGTAGGTGCCCATGGCGATGAGGCTCACCGAGGTCTCGAAGCCCGCGATGAGCAGGATCAGCACCACCGAGGCGAGTTCCTGGGTGCTGAGCCGGTCCTCGTCCTCCTCGTGGACGTTGATCAGCGCCGACAGCAGGTCGGGGCCGGGGTCGGCACGCCGGCGTTCGATCAGTTCGAGGATGAAGCCGACCAGTGCCCGGGCCGCCTCCTCGCGCTGTGCCACCCGGTCGGCGTCGATCACCAGGAACTCGTTGCTCCACCGGCCGAAGTCGCCCTGGTAGCGCTCCTCGACGCCGAACAGCTCGCTGATGACGGTGATCGGCAGCGGGTAGGCGAAGCGCTCGACCAGGTCGGCCTCGGCCTCGCCGGTGAGGCCGTCGAGCAGCCCCTCGGCCAGTTCCTCGATCCGGGCGCGCATGGACTCCACCCGGCGGGCGGTGAACTCCCGGGCGACGAGCCGGCGAAGCCGGGTGTGGGCCGGCGGGTCGTTGCTGCCCATGTTGTTGGCGAAGTAGGGCCGGACGTCCTCGGGGATGCCGTGGAAGGTCGGCAGCTCCACCTCGGGGGGCTGCTTCTTGAAGTCGTTGCTGAGCCGCAGGTCGCCGAGGGCGGCCCGGGCCTCGGCGTGACGGGTGATCAGATACGCTTCCCGGCCGATGAAGCTCACCTTGCTCACCGGCCCCTGCTCGCGCAGCGCGGCGTAGGCCGCGTACTGGTCGATGTGGAAGAGGTCGCTGTCCAGGCTGGGGAGTGCGGCTTGGGTGTCGGTCGGCACTGCGGTGTCCTTTCCGTCGGAGGTGTGCCGGGTCAGGCGGTCACCGTGGTGAGCGTCGGCATCGGGAAGACGAGCTTGCCGCCGCCTTCCAGGTACGCCCGCTCCCGCTCGACGAAGCCGTCGCGGTGGATCCAGGGCAGGACGAGCAGCTGGTCGGGGCGGCGGGCCTTGGCCTCCTCCTCGGACACGATCGGTATCCGGGAGCCGGGGGTGAAGCGGCCGGCTTTCTCCTCGCTGACCTCGCCGATGCAGGGCAGGTCCTCGGGACCGATGCCGCAGTACTGCAGGGTCACATTGCCCTTGGTCGACGCGCCGTACCCCAGGGTGAGAAGGCCGGCCGCGCGGGAGTCGGCGAGGAATCCCCGCAGGTCGTCGCGCTGCTGGCGCACCCTGCGGGCGAACGCCTCGTAGGGGGCCATGGTGTCGAGGCCCGCGGCGGCCTCGCGCTCGCGCAGCGCGACCAGGGAGCCCTCGTCCCGCGGGTGGCGGCCCGGGTTCTTGGCGAGGGTCACATAGAGGCTGCCGCCGTAGACGTCGGTGACCTCGGCCCGCAGGACGGTGAAGCCCACCTTCTCGGCCATCCACTCGATCTGCTGGAACCCGTAGTACTCCAGGTGCTCATGGCACACCACGTCGTACGCGTTGGCTTCGAGCATGGCGGGCATGTAGCTCTGCTCGGTCACCCAGATGCCGTCCTCGTCGAGGATCGCGTGGATGTCCTGCATGAACTGCAGCGGGTCCGGGATGTCGTAGAACATGCCGGTGGTCGTCACGACCTTCGCGCGCTGCTTGCCGTACCGCTCGGTGAAGACCTCGCGGGTGAAGAACTCGGGGATCAGTTCGGCGGGCGGGTAGTGCTCGCGGAACTTCTCGCCGGAGGGGTCGATGCCGACCAGGCGCAGCCCCTCGACGGGGTACTGGTGCAGCAGCGTGCCGTCGTTGCTGCCGATGTCGACGACGATGTCGCCCGGCTCCAGGCCGGTCAGTTCGGCCGCGGCGACGGCCTTGCCCCGCAGGTGGTTGACCATGAAGGGCCGGATGCCCGGCCGGTATCCGTAGCCGTCGCCGTACATCAGGTCGAGGTCCGGGGTGTGCCGCAGCTGCAGGAGGCCGCAGCCGGCGGGCGAGCACTTGACCAGCTCCAGCGGGACCGCGGGCACCTCCTCGTCGAGGCTCTTGGGGAAGACGCAGGTCAAAGCCTGCTCGCCCAGGTCGAGGACCGGAAGCAGTTCGTGATTGCCGCAGACGCGGCACTGGGTGATGACCATCTTCTGCCCGTTTCTCAGTCGGTGGTGACCGTGGCGAGGAGGTATCCGTAGGCCTTGGGGACCCGCACGCCGTCCACCATCCGCTCGAACTCCTCGGGGCCGGTCATGGGAATGACGTCGTCCTTGCGCGCCAGCAGATCGGCGGCGATGCTCTCCCGCACCGGCTGGGGGGCCAGGGTGTTGGACGTGATGTCGGTGAACTCGCGGACGACGAGTCCCGCCTGCTCGATGACGGCGCGGTAGTCGCCCATCTCCGGGCTGGTGATGATGTCCTGGAAGGTCAGCTCCGTGTCGGGCTGGCTGAACATGTCGGCGAGGACGAGGGTCGCGCCCGGGCGCAGCACGCGCTTGATCTCGCGCAGGACCTTCTCCTTGTCCGGCATGTGGATCAGCGACTCGAAGGCCCAGGCGCCGTCGAACGACGCGTCGGGGAAGGGGAGTTCGGCCGCGTCGGCGTGCTGGAAGCTCACCCGTTCGGCCAGCCCGAGATCGCGCGAGCGCTCATTGGCGCGGCCGACCTGGTACGAGCTGATGGAGACGCCCACGACCTCGACGTCGGCCGACCGGGCGAGCCGGAAGGCCGGCTCGCCGACGCCGCAGCCCACGTCCAGGATGCGCTGGCCCGGCCGCGGCGCGAGCCGTGCGATGAGCTGGTCGGTGAGCTGGTCGGTGGCCTTCTCGATGGGGGCCTGGTCGGAGTCGTCGTGCCAGTAGCCGACGTGGAGGTTGTCGCCCCAGATCTCCCTGAACACCTCGGTGAAGTTGTCGTAGAAGTCGACGACCTTGTCCTCGACCTTGTCCTCGTTGGCCTGTGCTCCGGAAGTCATGCGGTCGGTCCCTTCGTTGAGTGGTCGCGGTGGTGGACACCGGCTGATGGGTTGTCAGGAGGCCCAGGCCTCGGGTGCCGGGCCGCCCCGGCCGACCGGCGGGAAGATGCGGTCGAGTTCGGCGAGTTCGTCGTCGCCGAGGGTGAGGCGGGTGGCGCGCAGCGCCGAGTCGAGATGTCCGACGGTGCGCGGCCCGATGACGGCGCCGGTGATGCCGGGCCGGGACAGCACCCAGGACAGGCCGACCTCCGCGGGGTGGTGGCCGATGCGGCGGCAGAACGCCTCGTACTCCTCGATGGCGGGGCGCAGCGAGGGCAGCAGCACCTGGGCCCGCCCCTGGGCGGACTTGACGGCGCTGCCGGCGCGCAGCTTGTCCAGTACGCCGCTGAGGAGGCCGCCGTGCAGCGGTGACCAGGCGAGGGTCGCCAGGCCGTGGTGGCGTGCGGCCGGCAGGACCTCCAGTTCGGCGTGGCGGACCGCCAGGTTGTACAGGCACTGCTCGGAGGCGAGGCCGAGCGAGTTGCGGCGGTGGGCGCTCGCCTGGGCCTCGGCGATGTGCCAGCCGGCGAAGTTGGAGGAGCCGACGTAGCAGACCTTGCCGCTCGCCACCAGGCGGTCCATGGCCTGCCACACCTCGTCCCATGGCGCGGCGCGGTCGATGTGGTGCATCTGGTAGAGGTCGATGCACTCGACGCCCAGGCGGCGCAGGGACTGTTCGCAGGCGGCGATGATGTGGCGGGCGGACAGGCCGCCGTCGTTGACCCGTTCGCTCATCTCCCCGCCGACCTTGGTCGCGAGGACGACCCGGTCCCTGCGGCCGCCTCCCTGGGAGAGCCAGCGCCCGACCAGTTCCTCGGTGTGTCCCTTGTGCACCCGCCATCCGTAGATGTCGGCGGTGTCCACGCAGTTGATGCCGCGGTCGAGGGCCTCGTCCATCAAGCGCAGGGCGTCGTCGTCCGCGACGCGGCCGCTGAAGTTGACGGTGCCGAGCCACAGCCGGCTCACCCGGGTGGCGAGGCGTCCGAGGCGGACGTACGGGTCCGGGGCTTCGCGGTCGGTCACGGCTTGCCGGTCCGGTCGGCCTGGACGGTCGCGCTGAGCCGGATCTGGTCCGAGGAGGAACCGATGAGGACGCGGCGCTCGCCGCCGGCGAGCTTCCAGGCGCCGGCCGATGTGTCCCAGTACTGGAGGGCTCGTTCGGCGACGTGGATGCGTACGCGGCGGGACTCTCCGGGCTTCAGCTCCACCTTCTGGTAGCCGGCCAGGGCCTTCTGCGCCTGGTCGACCTTGAGCTTCGGGCTGGGGCCGAGGTAGGCCTGGACGACGTCGCTGCCCGGCCGGTTGCCGGTGTTGCGCACGGTCACGTCGACGTCGAAGCCGTCCGCCGTGCGCTTGACGGCCTGGTCCTCGTACGCGAAGGACGTGTAGGAGAGGCCGAAGCCGAACGGGAAGAGCGGCTTGACCTTCTCGCGGTCGTACCACCGGTATCCGGTGTGGATGCCTTCGGACTGCCGCACGACGCCGTCGACGCCGGGGTAGCGCTCGGGTTTGCCGGCGACCGGGGTGGCCTGCTCGGAGGCGGGGAAGGTCTGGGTGAGCCGGCCGCCCGGTTCGGCGTCGCCGAACAGCAGGTCGGCGGTCGCCTCCGCCCCGGCCTGGCCGGGGTACCACATGTCGAGGACCGCCCGGGTCTTGTCGAGCCAGGGCATGGTGACGGACGACCCGGTGTTCAGGACGACGACCGTGCGGGGGTTGGCGGCCGTGACGGCCTTGATCAGCTCGTCCTGGCGGCCGGGCAGGGACAGGGAGGTCCGGTCGCTGCCCTCGGCGCCGTCGTCGTAGGCGAAGACCACCGCGGTCGAGGCCTTGCGCGCGGTGGCGACGGCCTTGTCGATCGCTTCCTGGGCCTTGGCCGGGGTCACCCAGCGCAGGTCGAGGGTCATCGGCTGGTCGACGACCGCTCCGCCGCTGATCTTGACGGTGTGCGTGCCGGCGGTCAGCTTCAGCGGGACGCTGGTGAGCTTGCCGAAGACCTCGCCGATGCTGATGGGTTCGCCGCCGTCGATCTGGATGGCGCCGTTGCCGCCGGTGACGCGGGCCGCGATGCGGTAGAGGCCGGCCTTGTCCACCGTCAGCTTGCCGTCATAGATGACGCCGCTCTTGCCGGGCTGCAGGACGGTGCCGGCGGTGAAGGCCGGCTTCAGGGCGGAGGCCGGGATCGGCTCGCCTGCGAGGTCCTCGCCCTCGGCGTAGGAGACGTGTGCGCCGTCGCCGAGCTTCTTGGTGAGGGCGTCCAGCGGGGCGGTGGCCGCGTCGGGGATGACGTAGGAGCTGCCGAGGCCCGTCGCCTTGGGGGTCTTGGCCGTCGGGCCGATCACCGCGAGGTTGTCCGTGGCGGCCGCGTCGAGCGGCAGCATCCGGTCCTGGTTGCGCAGCAGCACCGCACCGGACTCGGCCACCTTCTTGGCCACCTTCGTGCCGCCCGCGACATCGCGTTCGGGCCGCGGCGGCTTGTTCTTGTCCAGGAGGCCGAAGCGCTCCATCTGTCCGACGATCCGGCTCACCGCCCGGTCGAGGACGGCCTTGGGGACGGTGCCGTCCGTGACGGCCTTCTTGAGGGTGTCGCCGAAGTACTTGCCGCCGGGTACCTCGCCGCCGGGCGGGATGGCGACGGTCGTGTCGATGCCCAGTTCCTGGTCGAGGCCCTTGGTGATGGCGTCCGTGCTGTGCGTGGCCAGCCAGTCGGAGGTGACCCAGCCCTGGAACTTCAGCTGCTCCCTGAGGATGCCGTTCAGCAGCGTCCCGTTGCCGCAGGCCGCTTCGCCGTTGACCTTGGGGTAGGCGCACATCACCGAGGCGGCGCCGGCCTTGACGGCGGCGTCGAAGCCGGGGAGCTCGATCTCCTGGAGGGTGCGCTCGTCCACCTTGACGTCGACACCCATGCGGTTGTTCTCCTGGGTGTTGGCGGCGTAGTGCTTGACCGTCGCCATCAGGCCCTGGCTCTGGATGCCCTTGATCTCGGCGGCCGCCGTGCGCCCGGTCAGGAGCGGGTCCTCGCTGAACGTCTCGAAGTTCCGCCCGCCCTGCGGCACCCGGATGTTGTTCACCATCGGGGCGAAGAGCACGTCCTGGCCGAACGCGCGGCCCTCGCGGCCCAGCACCTGGCCGTACTTCGTGGCGAGTGAGTCGTCGAAGGAGGCGGCGAGGCTGACGGGAGCGGGCATCGCTATCGCCGGCCGGTGGATCGTCACGCCCGCGGGTCCGTCGGTGGCGCGCAGCTTCGGAATGCCGAGGCGGGGTACGCCCGGCAGGTAGACCTTGGCCGTCGCGTCCTTCGTGTCGTAGTCCCAGTGGACGAACGAGAGCTTTTCGTCCAGCGTCATCTGCGCGACAAGACGGTCGGCGCTTTCCGTACGACTGGGAGATGCGGGGGCCACGTCCAGGTTAAGGAGCGCAAGAACCGTCAGACATACGGAGGGCACCCATATTCGTCGTTTCATTTTCCTCTTCCCGGCGTGTGGTGTCTCCGTAGCCAAGAATTCCGGCGCAAAGACGCCATGAATACGTCCGTGCTTTCCGAAGCGGCGCGGGCTCTATATCCGCGGCGACCCTAACAAGATCGTCAGACCTCTCACAAGCCTGTTCGACCCCAACTCGACCTCGGCACTAGGGATTTACAAGGATGCTTTGACCGTCGGCCGGTACGCGTTATCCCCGAAGTTTCTCTCAGCCTTTTCGACGGCGCGCCGCGGTCATCTTCTCCAGCACAGCGACGACTTCCGTCGGCGTCGGCTCGGAGAGGATCTCGTCCCTTATTCTCGCCGCGCCCTCGCGGAGCGATGGGTCCTGAAGGACGCGCAGAACGCTTTCCCGGAACCGACTGGCCGTCAGTTTCCCGGCCGGCAGGGACACGGCCATGCCGACCTCCTCCGACAGGCGGGCCCGCTCGTCCGTGTCCCATCCGTGGGGCAGCAGGACCTGCGGCACGCCGTGGATCGCCGCGGTGTGCCAGGTGCCCGGCCCGCCGTGGTGGGCGATCGCGTCACAGGTGGGCAGCAGGGCGTGCATCGGGACGAAGTCGACCGTGCGGACGTTGTCGGGGACGTGCGAGACCGATTCCAGCTGATGGGCGTCGAGCGTGGCGATGAACTCGGCGTCGATGTCGGCGACGGCTTCCAGGATCTCCTCGGTGGTGATGACCTCCACCCCGCTGTCACGTCCCGAGACGCCCAGCGTGAGGCACACCCGGGGCTTGGCGGGCGGCTCGTGCAGCCATTCCGGCACGACGGAGGGGCCGTTGTAGTCGACGTAGCGCATCCCCACGGTCGGCAGGCCCAGGTCGAGGCGCATGCCGGCCGGTACGGGGTCGATGGTCCACTGGCCGACGGCCATCTCCTCGTCGAAGCCGGGCTCCGGCGCCACCCCGTGCCGGCTCAGGGTCCATTCGATCCACTCCGCGAAGGGGTCCTCCCGGTGCTCCGGCTCCTGCCGGTCACGCAGGTCCAGGAAGGCGCGGCGGGACTTGGTGGTGATGTCCGGGCCCCACAGCAGCCGGGCGTGGGCCGCTCCGGTCACCTTGGCCGCGATCGGGGCGGCGAAGGTCAGCGGTTCCCAGATCAGCAGGTCCGGCTGCCATGAGCGGCAGAAGTCGACCATCCCGTCGATCAGCGAGTCGGGGGTCATCAGCGCGAAGAGGTTGGGCGTGAGGGCGGTCTGCATGCCCAGGAGGTGATCCCAGGTCGCGGTCTGCAGAGCGGCGTCGGTGAAGTCCAGTGACCGCACGTACTTGATCATGTCTTCGCCGACCGCGCTCATGTGCCCGACGAGGTCGACGTCCTCGCCCACGGGCACCGCCGTCAGACCGGCGGCGGTGGTGATCTCGGTCAGCCCCGGCGACCCGACGACCCGGACCTCGTGCCCCGCCGCGCGACAGGCCCAGGCGAGCGGGACGAGCGGGTAGAAGTGGGTCTTGCTCGTCATGGAGGAGAAGACGATACGCATCGGCAGTCCTTAGATCTCGACCGGGCACCGGCTGATGCCCCGCAGTACGGGCGAACGGCGGCGGTGGACCACGGGGCCCGCCGGCGCCATGCCGGGCAGCGTCCCGGCCAGGGCACGCAGTGCCGCGACGGCGTGCCGGGCGGCGAACTCGTCCAGGCCGTCCCGGTATCCGAGGCCCGACGTCAGGGCCGGTGGCGCGGCCGCGCGGTCCACGTCGAACCGGTCGGGCGCGGCGAACACCTCCGGGTCGCGGTTGGCCGCCGCGACGGCCACCACCACCTCGTCGCCCTCCGCGATCGCGGTGCCGTGGACCGACTGCCCGGCGGTGGCGTAGCGGCTTTCGAGATGGACCGGGGGCGCGGTGCGCAGGGTCTCCGCCACGATGCGGTCCGCCAGGTCCGGGTCGTCGGCCAGCCGGCCGGCCAGGCCCGGGGTGCACAGGGTGGCGAGCACGGCGTTGCACACCGTGTTCGCCGCCAGCTCGCAACCGGCCCCCGCCAGGACGCCGTCGGCGCCCGCCAGTGCACGCAGACCGTCCAGCGCGGCCACGGTCTCCTCGGTCACGGCCAGCGGCTGCGGGCTCAGCCGGGCGTCCAGGGCGGTGGCACTCGACCGCAGCAGGGCGGCGAGGCGCCGCGCGTCCTCGCCGGTCAGCCCGAGGTGCGCGGTCACGCCGCGGAGGGGGACCTCGCGGGCGAGGTCCCGCATCAGGTCGAAACGCGTCCCCGCCGGCGGCAGCAACGCGCGGTACTCCCGGACCAGTTCGTCCACGGCGGCGGGCTGCGGGCCGGCGGCCGTCCGCACGTCCAGGAACGGCCGGGCCCAGTCCGCGGCCGCCTCCCCCGCGGCCCGGGTGAACCCCGGGCCGTCCAGTACCTGAGCGGCGGCGGCGTACCGGGTCACGACCCAGGCCCCGGTGCGGCTGCGGAAGAGGGCGGGAGAGGCCGAGCGGATCTGCTCGTACCAGCGGGCCGGTTCGTCGTCCTGCCCGCACAGGAGCATCGCGTACGGGTCGCCGTTCACGCCGAAGGCCCAGTACCAGCCGCGGGCCATCTGGAGCCGGCTGCCGAGCCGGCTTCGGTCGGTGGTCTTCATGCCATGTTCCCTGTCCATGTGTGGATGCGGTCGGCGACGGCGTCGGCGTGCTCCTGCACCATCGAGAAGTGGTTGCCCGGCACGTCCACGCACGCGTGCGGGAACGGCCAGGCGGACTGCCAGGACTCGTCGTCCGGCCACTGCCCCAGCGGCTCGGAGGCCCGGACCAGCAGGGTCGGGACGGCGAGGTCCCGCGGCCGCCAGGTGCGGGTGAAGCGGTGGTACGCGCCCAGGGCGGTGAGCCGGGTGTCGTCCACCCGCACCCCGTCGCGGCCGAACATCGTGTCGGTCAGCTCCGTGAGCCAGCCCTGCACCGCCTGCTGCTGTCCGGGCGGATAGACGTCGATCAGGACGATGCCGTGCGGCGGGCGGCCGCGGTCGGCGAGTTCGGCCCCCAGGGCGTGCGCCATCATGGCGCCCGCGGAGTGGCCGACGAGCACGAACGGCCCGTCCGCGGACCTGAGGACGGCGTCCGCCTGGACGCCGAGGACCGCCGCCAGCGACGCGGGGAGCTGCTCGCCCGGCTCGTAGCCCGGCTGCGGGAGCGCGGACACCGGCATCCGGCCCCTGAGGGCGGCGGCCAGCCGGAGGAATTCGTGCGGCCCGGCCACCGGCGCCGTACCGGCACAGCAGATCGCCCGGACCTCCCCCGGGCCGGCCGCCAGTTCCACGAGGTCGACCGGGGCGGCCAGGTCCTTCGGGCCCTCGAAGTGGTCCCGGTGGTCGGACAGTTCGCCCAGCAGCTCCAGGTAGGAGTCGAAGCGTCCCTGCCGTACGGACCGCTCGTAGAGGGTGCGCAGCATGCCGCCGTCGGGGGCGGCCGGGGCGTGCGGGGTCCCGGACGTGAGCTGGGGCCGCAGATGAGCCGCGACGTCGGTGACGGAGGGGTGGTCGAAGACCAGGCTGGTGGGCAGGGACAGACCGGTGGCCTCCTGGAGCCGGTTGCGCAGCCCCACCGCCGTGAGGGAGTCGAAACCCAGCTCGGTGAAGGGCTGGTGCGGCCCCACGGCGTCCGGGTCCGGGTGCCCGAGCACGGCCGCCACCTGTGCGCGGACCCAGGTGGCGAGCGTCGCCTCGGCCTCGTCCTCGGGCAGGCCGGACAGCCTCTCCCGCCAGCTGGGCCCGTGTCCCGGCCCGTCCTGGGCAGCCGCGGAGGGCGCCTGCCGGGCGGCGTCGGGCAGGTCCTCGATGAGCGGGCGCGGCCGGGCGGCGGTGAAGCCGACGGCGAACCGGTTCCAGTCGACGTCGGCGATCGAGACGCAGACGTCCCGCTGTTCCAGGGCCTGTTGGAGGGCCCGCACCGCCTTGTCGGGAGCCATCGGGCGCAGCCCGCGCCGGATCAGGCCGGGCAGGTCGGCGTCGGCCATGCCGCCGTCGGCCCAGGCCCCCCAGGCGACGCTGGTCGCGGCCTTGCCCTGCGCCCGGCGCCGGTGCGCCAGCGCGTCGAGGTAGGCGTTGCCCGCGGCGTAGGCGCCGAGCAGGCCGCTGCCCCAGACCCCCGCGTTGGAGGAGAAGAGCACGAACGTCTCCGCGTCGGGGCACAGGGCGTCCAGCAGCCGGGCGCCGACCGTCTTCGCGCGGGTCACGCGCGCCAGGTCGTCCGGGTCGAGGTCGGCCACGGCCCGTCCGTCGGGGACGCCGGCCAGGTGCATCACCGTACGGATCCGCTCCCCCTGCCGCTCCAGTCCGTCGATCAGTTCCTTCAGCCGGCCTTGGTCGGTGACGTCGCAGGCCGCGAAGGTCACCCGGGCGCCCAGGGCGGTCAGTTCGGCGGCCAGTTCGGCGGCCCGCGGCGTCTGTCCGCCCGACCTGCCGACCAGCACCAGGTGCTCTGCCCCGGAGCGGGCGAGGTGGCGGGCGACGTGGCCGCCGAGGGCGCCGGTGCCGCCCGTGATCAGCGCTGTGCCGGCCGGCTGCCACGGGGCCCTGCCGGGCTCAAGCGGAGCCCTGACGAGCCGTCGGGCGTGGCAGCCGGTCTCGCGCAGCGCGAGCTGGTCCTCGTCCCCCGCGCCCGCGAGGCAGGCGGCGAACCTCTCCCGTACGGGCTCGGTGAGCTCTGCGGGCAGGTCGAGCAGGCCGCCCCAGCGCTCGGGGGCCTCCAGGCCCATCACCCGGCCGATGCCCCAGACCATGGCCTGCGCCGGGTCGGCCGGGTCGCCGGTGCCGTCCTCTTCCACCGCCACGGCCCCGCTCGTCACCAGCCACAGGGGCGCGTCGACGCCCGCGTCGCCGAGCGCCTGGTGGAGGGCGAGGTTGGCGGTGACGGCCCGCAGGTCGTCACACGGACCGTCCGCTTCCGCCTCCAGGGCCAGGACGGAGATCACCGCGGTGACGTCCGGGGCCGCCTCCCGCAGCTCCTTGGCGAGGACGTCCCGTCCGGCCGCGACGGCGTCCGTCGTGAGCCGCAGCACCGTGCCGCCGGCTTCTTCGACGGCACGGACCACGGCGTCCTCCCGCGGGCCGGTGCCGGAGCCGACGACCAGGTACTTCCCGGACAGCGGGCCCGCGGCCGGGGAGAGGGGCCGCCACTCGATGCGGTAGCGCCAGTTGCCCACCCGGTCGGGGACCTCGGGCGCCAGCCAGTAACGCTGGTGCTCGAAGGGGTAGTTGGGCAGGTGGGCGAGCGGGCGGTCCGGGAAGACGGCCCGCCAGTCGACGGGCACGCCGCCCACGTGGGCGCGGGCGAGTTCGCGGACGAAGTGCCGTTCGCCCTCGTCCCGGTGCAGGCTGCCCAGGACCAGCGCCTGGCTCCCAGACCGCTCGGCGGTCTCCTGGACGCTGGTCGTGAGAACGGGGTGCGGGCTCACCTCGACGAAGGTGTCGCAGCCGTCCGCGAGGGCGGCGCCGATCGCCTCGTCGAAGCGGACCTGGGAGCGGAGGTTGTCGTACCAGTACGCGGCGTCCATGGCGCCGGTGTCGCAGCGTTCACCGCGCAGCGTGGAGTAGAGCGGCGTCGCGGACGGCCGCGGGGTGACGTCCGCGAGGTCGGTGAGGACGCGCTGCCGGACCCGCTCCATGTGGGGCGAGTGCGAGGCGTAGCTGACGGGGATGCGCCGGGCGCGGATTCCGTCCGCGGCACAGCGTCCCTCGAACGCGGTCAGGGCTTCGGGGTCACCGGCCACCACGACCGACGCCGGGGAGTTGACCGCGGCGACGCTCACCTGCTCCGGCCAGTCGGCGATCAGTTCCCGCACCTGGTCCTCGGGCAGCGAGACGGAGGTCATGGCGCCGTCGCCGGCGAGGTCGGCCAGCGCCCGGGCCCGCAGCGCCACCACCCGCGCCGCATCCGGCAACGACAGGGCACCCGCGACACACGCCGCCGCGATCTCCCCCTGCGAATGCCCCACCACGGCGTCCGGCTCCACACCGCACGCCCGCCACAGCGCGGCTAGGGACACCATCACCGCGAACAGCACCGGCTGCACCACATCGACCCGGTCCAGCGAAGGAGCACCCTCCACCCCGCGGATCACGTCCACGACCGAGAAGCCCGCCACCTCCGCAAGAGCCTCATCACACTCCGCCAACGCCTCGGCGAACACCGGGACGTCAAGGAGCCCACGCCCCATCCCCGCCCACTGCGAGCCCTGACCGGGGAACACCCACACCACCCGACGCCCTCGACCACCGGTACCGGTGAGCAGGCCGGGAGCCGGCAGCCCCTCGGCGAGCCGTCGCAGGAGGTCCTCGGCCGTCTCGTGGTCCTCGGCCAGGACGACGGCGCGCCGCTCGTGGTGGGTGCGTCCGGTCGCGAGCGTGCGGCCGACGCGCTCCAGCCCGTCCGTGCCCGCCGCGTCCGCCAGCACCGGTGTCAGGCGGCGGGCCTGGGCGGCCAGCGCGGTGTCCGTACGCGCCGACAGCACCAGCGGCACGGCACCCGCGGCCCCCAGCACGCCCACCGGACCGCCGGCGGCCTGCGTCTCCTGGACCGCCGAAGGGGGCTCCTCCACGATCAGATGCGCGTTGGTTCCGCTCACACCGAACGCCGACACCCCCGCGCGGCGCGGACGGCCGGCCGCCACCGGCCATGCGCGCTCCTGGCGCAGCACCTCCACGGCGCCCGACGACCAGTCCACATGCGGCGACACCACATCGGCGTGCAGCGTCCTCGGCAGCACCCCGTGCCGCAGCGCCAGCACCATCTTGATGACCCCGGCCACCCCGGCCGCCGCCTGGGCGTGCCCGATGTTCGACTTCAACGAGCCCAGCCACAGAGGCTGTTGGGGATCGCGGCCCTGTCCGTACGTGGCCAGCAGCGCCTGCGCCTCGATCGGATCGCCCAGCACCGTTCCCGTGCCGTGCCCCTCCACCGCGTCCACCTGATCCGGTGTCAGACCGGCGGCGGCGAGCGCCTGCCGCACCACCCGCTGCTGTGCGGGGCCGCTGGGCGCGGACAGGCCGTTGCTGGCCCCGTCCTGGTTCATCGCGCTGCCCCGCACCACGGCCAGCACCTGATGCCCGTTGCGGCGGGCGTCCGACAGCCGCTCCAGCACCACAAGGCCCACGCCCTCGGCGAATCCAAATCCGTCCGCCTGCTCGGAATAGGCCTTGCAGCGCCCGTCGGCGGCCAGCGCGCCCTGCCGCGAGAACTCCTCGAACACCTCGGTCCCCGACATCACCGACACCCCGCCGGCCACCGCCAGGCAGGACTCGCCGTCCCGCAGGGACCGGGCCGCCAGGTGCAGCGCCACCAGCGACGACGAGCACGCCGTGTCCACCGTCAGCGCGGGCCCCTCAAGCCCCAGTACGTAGGCCACCCGGCCCGAGGTGACGGCGGGTGAGCCGCCGGTGAGGAGGTAGCCCTCGCTGCTCTCGGGGGTGTCGGCGCCGTGGCCGTAGCCCTGGTAGGCGCCGCCCAGGAAGACCCCGGTGTCGCTGCCGCGCAGCGCGCGCGGGTCGATGCCGGAGTTCTCCAGCGCCTCCCAGGCGACCTCCAGGACCTGGCGCTGCTGCGGGTCCATCGCCAGCGCCTCGCGCGGGGAGATCCCGAAGAACGCCGCGTCGAAGTCCCCCGCGTCGTCGAGGAAGCCCCCGTAGCGGGGGCCGGCCGTGCCGTCGGCGGCGGTGTCGCCGAGGCGGTCGAGGTCCCAGCCCCGGTCGGCGGGTATCTCCGAGACGGCGTCACGGCCGTCGGCGATGAACTCCCACAGCTCGTCCGGGGAGTTGATGCCGCCGGGGAACCGGCAGGCCATACCCACGACGGCGATCGGGTCGTCCTCGTGCCCGGCGTCGCCGCCGACAGGCCGCGGCCCCGGCCCGGGCTCCGCCCCGCCGGTCGGGGTCTCCTCGGAGACGAACAGCCGGTCGAGCAGGTAGTCGGCGAGAGCGGTGACGCTGGGCCGGTCGAAGATCAGGGTGGTCGCCTCGCGCAGGCCGGTCACCGCGGTGATCCGGTTGCGCAGCTGCACCGCGGTCATCGAGTCGAAGCCGAGGTCGCGGAAGGCGCGGTCCCGGTCGACGGCCTCGGCGTCCGCGTGTCCGAGCACCGCGGCGGCCTCGGCCCGCACCAGGCGCCGCAGGTGCTCTTGGCGTTCCCTGGCCGACAGCGGCAGCAGCTTCTCCCGCAGCCGGGAACTGCCCTGCTCGGTCTCCTCCCCCGGCCGGCCGGCCGGGGGCGCGGCGGGCAGCGTCCGTGCCAGTTCGTCGAAGAGCGGCCGGTGCCGTGCGGCGCCCATGAGGTCGAGGAACGCCCGCCGGTCGAGGTCGGCGACACAGACGCAGGCCTCGTCGCGGTCCAGGCAGCCGTCCAGTTCGGCGAGGGCCTGCTCGGGCGGCATCGGCCGTACGCCCTGGCGGCGCAGGAAGTCCTGGCCCGCGTCGTCGGCCATGCCCGGTCCGCCCCACAGCCCCCATGCGACGGACAGCGCGGGCAGCCCGCGGTGCCGGCGCCGCCGGGCGAAGCCGTCCAGGTAGGCGTTGGCCGCGGCGTAGGCGCCGGCCTGGGTCGCGCCCCACACTCCGGCGTTCGACGAGAACAGCACGAAGGCGGCCGCGTCGGGGCAGAGCTCGTCGAGGTGCGCCGTCCCGGCGATCTTGGCGGCGGTGACGCGCGCGAACTCCTCCTCGGTGATCCGGTCCAGCGGCGTGGACTGCGGTACGCCGGCCGTGTGGAAGACGGCGTCGACGGTCCGGCCGAGGGCGCGCTCGTCGGCCAGCAGCGCGGCGAGCGCCTCCCGGTCCGCGACATCGCAGGCGGCGAGGGTCACCCCGGCGCCCAGGGCGGCCAGTTCGTCCCTGAGCCGTGCGGCCCCCGGCGCGTTCGGGCCCCGCCTGCTGGTGAGTACGAGATGTGCGGCGCCCGCGCGCGCCAGGCGGCGGGCGACATGGGCGCCGATTCCGCCGGTGCCGCCGGTCACCAGGACCGTGCCGCGTGGCGACCAGCCATGCGCGTCGGCCGGGGCGTCGGCGAAGGCGTCGGCCGGGGCGTCCGCCGGGGCGGGCACGAGCCGGGGGACGCTGATCCCGCCCGCGCGGATCGCCACCTGGTCCTCGTCGCGGGGCCGGGCCAGCACCGCCGTCATCGGCGCGAGAAGGTCCTGGTCCGGCGCGGGCAGGTCGATCGTCCCGCCCCAGCGCGTGGGGTGTTCCAGGCCGACGACCCGGCCGAGGCCGCACACCGCCGTCTGCGCGGGGTCCGGCTCCCCGTCGTCCTCGGTCACCGCCACGGCGCGCCGGGTCAGCACCCACAGCGGTGCCTCGACGTCGGCGTCGCCCAGGGCCTGCGCGAGGGTCAGGGTCCGCCACGCCGGCAGGTGCGGCGCGTCGGCGGCCCCGTCCTCGGGAGCGTCCAGGGCGAGCAGCGAGACCACCGCCGTCGGCTCCCCGGCGGCCGCGGCCGCGCGCAGGGCTGCCGCCGTCGCGGCACGCCCCTGTCCGCCGCAGTCGACGGCGGTGACCGTGGCCGAGGCCCGTTCGAGGGCCGTGCGGACCTGGTCGTACCAGGCGCCGGGGACCTGACGGCCGGTCACCAGGAGGACATGGCCGGTGAGGGGGGCCGCCTCCCAGGCGGCGTCCTGCCAGTCCACCCGGTAGCGCCGGCCCTCGTCGGCGGGTTCGGCGCGGCGGTCGGGTGCCGTGTGCCAGAACGGCTGGTGCTGGAAGGGGTAGCAGGGGAGTTCGGCCACCGCGCCGTCCGGTGTCGCGGCCGACCAGTCGATCCGTACGCCGCGCACATGCGCCTCGGCGAGCGCCGCCAGGAAGCGGTCCAGGCCGCCCGCGTCCCGTCGCAGGGTGCTCAGGACCGCGGCGTCGGCTCCCACCGCCTCCAGGGTGGCCTCGATGCCGGGGGCGAGGACCGGCTGCGGGCTCACCTCGACGAAGGCGTCGAAGCCCGCCTCGGCCAGCAGTCTCGTCCCGGTCTCGAACCGCACCTGTTCGCGGAGGTTGCGGTACCAGTAGTCACCGCCCATGACGGCGGTGTCGATCGGCTCGCCGGTCGTCGTGGAGTACAGGGGCACGGGCGCGGTCCGGGCGGCGACACCGGACAGCGCGGCCGTCAGCTCCTCGCGCAGCGGTTCGACCATGGCCGAGTGGGAGGCGTAGTCCACCGGGATGTTCCGCGCCCGGACGCCGTCGGCCGCGCAGGCGTCGAGCAGCGCGTCCAGGTGCTCGCGGGGGCCGGCCACCACGACCGTCCCCGGGCCGTTGACCGAGGCGATCGACAGGGCGCCGCCGTAGGGGGCCAGCAGCGCCTCGGCCTGCTCCTCGGTACGGGCCAGGGAGACCATGCCGCCGGTGCCGGCGAGGGACCGCAGCGCCTTGGCGCGCACCGCGACCACCTTCGCGGCGTCCTGGAGCGACAGGGCGCCGGCGACGCAGGCGGCCGCGATCTCCCCCTGGGAGTGCCCGATCACCGCGGCAGGTTCGACGCCGTGGGCCCGCCACAGCGCCGCCAGCGACACCATCACCGCGAACAGCGCGGGCTGGACGACGTCCACCCGCTCCAGGGGCGCGCCGTCGGCGATCACCTCGGTCAGCGACCAGTCGACATAGGGGGTCAGCGCCTCCTCGCAGTCGCGCAGGGAGCGGGCGAAGACCGGTGAGGCGGCCAGCAGTTCGGCGGCCATCCCCTGCCACTGCGATCCCTGCCCCGGAAAGACCATCACGACCTTCCGGCCCGCACGCGCCGTGCCGGTGACCGCTTTCGCGTGCGGCTCCTCCCGGGCCACGGCGCGCAGGGCGGCCAGGGCCTCCGCGTGGTCGCCGACGACCACGGCGCGGTGCTCGAACGCGGTGCGCCGGGTGGCGAGGGTGAAGGCGGTGTCCGGCAGCGGGGCGGCGCCGGGCCGCTCCAGGTGGGCGGCGAGCCGTCCGGCCTGGGCCCGCAGGGCGTCCTCGGTCCGGCCGGACAGCAGCAGCGGGTACGGGCCCTCCTGCCGGCCGCCGGCCGGCGGCTCCGGGGCCGGGTCGGGTTCCGGGGCCTCCTCGACGAGGACGTGCGCATTGGTCCCGCTGATGCCGAACGCGGAGACTCCCGCACGGCGCGGCCGGGTGCCGCGCGACCACGGCCTGCTCTCGCCGAGCGGTACGACGGCGCCCGTCTCCCAGTCGATCCGCGGTGAGGGGGCGTCGAGGTGGAGGAGGCGGGGCAGCCGGCCGTGCTGGAGGGCGAGCACCGTCTTGATCAGGCCCGCGACGCCGGCGGCGGCCTGGGTGTGTCCGATGTTGGACTTCACCGAGCCGATCCACAGCGGGGCGTCCTCGGGCCGCCCGGCGCCGTAGGTCTCCAGCAGGGCGTGTGCCTCGATGGGGTCGCCGAGGGTGGTTCCGGTGCCGTGCGCCTCGACGTAGTCGACATCGGCGGGGCCGAGCCGGGAGTCCTTGAGCGCCTGCCGGATCACCCGCTGCTGGGCCGGGCCGTTGGGTGCGGTGAGGCCGTTGCTGGCGCCGTCCTGGTTGACGGCCGAGCCGCGCAGGACGGCCAGCACCCGGCGGCCTTCGCGCTGTGCCGTGGACAGCCGCTGCAGCACGAGGAGACCGACGCCCTCGGCAAGGCCGAAGCCGTCGGCGGCCTGGGCGAAGGGCTTGCACCGGCCGTCCGCGGCCAGTCCGCCCTGGCTGCTGAACTCGGTGAACGCGCCGGGGGTGCTCATGACGGTGGCGCCGCCCGCGAGCGCGGTGGTGCACTCCCCGCGGCGCAGGGACTGCATGGCCAGGTGGGTCGCGGTGAGGGAGGAGGAGCAGGCGGTGTCCACGGTCAGCGCCGGGCCTTCGAGGCCGAGCGCATACGCCACCCGGCCGGAGGCCACGCTGGAGGCCGTGCCCGTGCCCAGGTAGCCGAGGACGTCCGGTGACGCCTCGTCGGGGCGCGGCCCGTAGTCGACGGCGCCGACTCCGGCGAAGACGCCGGTGGCGGTGCCGCCCAGCGACGCGGGGTCGAAGCCGGCGCGTTCCAGGGCTTCCCAGGCGACTTCGAGGAGCATCCGTTGCTGCGGGTCCATGGCCAGCGCCTCGCGGGGCGAGATGCCGAAGAAGTCGGCGTCGAAGCCGGCGGCGTCGTGCAGGAACCCTCCGGTGCGTCCGTCGGGGGCGGCGGTGTCCCAGCCGCGGTCGGCGGGCGGGCCGCCGACCGCGTCGCCGTCCGCCATGAGGAAGTCCCACAGGGCGGCGGGGCTGTCGATGCCGCCGGGGAACCGGCAGCCCATGCCGACGATCGCGATCGGCTCGCCGGCCCGGTACTCGGTCTCCCGCAGCCGCGCGCTGACGGCCTCCAGGTCCCCGGCCGTCCGCCGCAGGTAGCGGCGCAGCTTGCTCTCGGTGGTCTCCTGATCCCCGCTCATCGTCCCTCGTTCCCCTCACCGAACCGCTGATCGAGAAGTTCGAACAGCTCCTCGTCGTCGACGTCGTCGACGGCCGTGCGGGAGTCCCCGCCGCCGCCCGTGGCACCCCACCTGCCGAGCAGGGCCGTCAACCGCGCCTCGATCGCCCTGCGTTCACCGGCGGCGTCCTCGGTGACCCCGGTGGTGTCCCGCCAGCCGTCCAGCGCCGCCTCCAGCGCGGCGAGGTGCTCGAGGGCCGCGGCCCCCGGGCGCCGCGGGTCCGCCTCCGGCGACCCGGACGCGTCCGCGAACAGCCGGCCGTCCACGTAGGCGGCCACCGCCTCGGGGGTCGGGTGGTCGAAGACGAGGGTGCTCGGCAGCCGCAGGCCGGCCGCGGCCCCCAGGCGGTTGCGCAGCTCGACCGAGGCCAGGGAGTCGAAGCCCAGCTCCCTGAACGGCCGCCCGGGCGGCACCGATTCGGCCGTGTCGTACCCGGCGACGGCGGCGGCCTGGGCCCGTACGGCCTCTGTCAGGGCGGCGAGCCGGTCGGGGCGCGGCAGCGGCGCCAGGCGTGCGGCGAGTCCGTCCCCGCCGGACTGTTCCCGGGCGGCCTGGCGCAGCGGCGTGTGCAGCAGCCCGCGCAGCACCTCGGGCGAACCGCTGTGGCCCTGCGGCCGGGAGGTGTCCAGGCGCAGCGGGTACAGGACCGGGTCGCCGCGCCGGATCGCGAGGTCGAACAGGGCCAGGGCCCGTGCGGTCGGCAGGGGCCGCATGCCCGCCCGGGCCATCCGCCGGGTGTCCCGCTCGTCCAGCGCGCCCGTCAGGCCGCTGGCCTCCTCCCACAGTCCCCAGCCGAGGGACGTCGCGGGCAGCCCGCGCGCCTGCCGGTACCGTGCGAGCGCGTCCAGCGCGGCGTTGGCCGCCGCGTAGGCGCCCTGGCCCGGCCCGGCCAGTACGGAGGCGCCCGAGCCGAACAGGGCGAAGAAGCTCAGTTCGCGCCCCTGGGTCAGTTCGTGCAGGTGCCAAGCGGCGTCGGCCTTGGGCGCGAAGACCTCGGCCAGCGCGTCCGGTCCCACGGAGGCGGCCAGGCCGTCCGCGAGCACCCCCGCGGTGTGGACGACGCCCGTCAGCGGGTGCGCGGCCGGGATGCCGTCGAGGACGGCCGCGAGCGCGGCGCGGTCGGAGACGTCGCAGGCCAGCGTGGTCACCGTCGCGCCCAGCCCGGCCAGCTCGACTTCGAACTGTGCCGCTCCGGGGGCTGCGGGCCCCCGGCGGCCGAGCAGCAGCAGGTGGCGCACGCCGTGCTCGGTCACGAGGTGGCGGGCGAGGAGCCGTGCCAGGGTGCCCGTGCCGCCGGTGACGAGCACGGTGCCGTCCGGGTCGAGCGGTGCCGGCTGGACGAGCACCAGCTTTCCGGTGTGCCGCCCCGTGCTCATGTGCTGCAGGGCGGCCGACGCGCGCTGGAGCGGCCAGGCCGTGACCGGGAGGCGCCCGACCTTCCCGTCGGTCACCAGGGCGGCGACCTCGGAAAGGATCGCGCCGAGCCGGTCGGGCCCCGCGTCGGCGAGGTCGAAGGGCAGATAGCGCCCGCGGAACTGCTCCGGGTCGCGCAGGTCGGTCTTGCCCATCTCGACGAACGCCCCGCCGTCGGCGAGGAGTTCCGCCGATTCGTCGAGCAGCGCACCGGTCAGCGAGTTGACCACGACGTCCATGCCGCGGCCGCCGCTGACGGACCGGAACCGCTCGCCGAATCCGGCTTCCCTGGACGAGGCGATGTGGTCGTCGTCGAGTCCGAGTCCGCGCAGGATGTCGTGCTTGGCGGGACTGGCGGTGGCGAAGACCTCCGCACCGGCAAGGCGGGCCAGGCGGACCGCGGCCATGCCGACGCCGGTGGCGGCGGCATGGACCAGGACGGTCTGCCCGGGCCGCAGACCGGCGAGGTCGTGCAGCGCGTAGTGGGCGGTGGTGAAGGCGATGGGCAGGGCGGCGGCCTCGGTGGTGCTCCAGCCCTGCGGGACGGGGGCGACCAGCCGGTGGTCGGTGACCGCCACCGGCCCGAAGGCGCCTTCGAACAGGCCCATGACCCGGTCGCCCGCCGTGATGCCCGTGACGTCCGGGCCGGTGGCGGTGACCACTCCGGCGCCCTCGGTGCCCATGACGGCGGCACCGGGGTACATGCCGAGGGCGATCAGGACGTCGCGGAAGTTCACGCCGGTGGCCCTCAGTTCGACCCGCACCTCGCCGGGGCCCGGCTGCCGTCCGGCGTCCGGCGTCGCCGTGAACGCGAGGGCGTCCAGGGAGGTGCCGGCGGGTTCCAGGCGGGCGGGCGACCGGGGCGGCAGCAGGGCCGCCGCGGCGCGGGTGGAGGACAGCCGCGGCACGAGCGCGAGGTCGCCGCGCAGTGCCGTCTGCGGGTGGTCGAGCACGGCGGGGATCCGGACGAGGTCCGCGGGGGCCGTGCCATCGCCGTCGGCGAGGTCGACGAGGACGAAGTTCCCCGGCGACTCCGCCTGCGCGGAGCGGACCAGGCCCCAGACCGCGGCCTGCGCGGGGTCCGCCCCCGTATCGGCCGGGCCGGTGCTCACGGCGCGACGGGTGAGGAAGACCAGGCGGCCGGTCCGCTCCGGTGCGTCGAGCCAGTCGCGGACGAGTCCGGCCGCGTGCAGCACGCTCTCGCGCACGGACCCGGCCGGGTCCGCCGCCTGCCACGGACGGCACTGCACGTAGACGGCCTCGGGTTCCGGCTCGCCCGCCGCGACCGCCGCGGCCAGGGCCGCCAGGTCCGGGTGGTCCTTGCCGAGTTCCGGCAGGCCGCCGCCGACGGTGGCGCAGCGCACGGCCGTGCCGCCGGTCTCCGGCAGGGGCCGCCAGGACAGCTGGTAGAGGTCGTCGGCGCCGGTTTCCTCCCCGTCGCCGTGCCGCGGCGTGCCGTCGGCCGGGCGCACGGTCACGGCGCTGACCTGGGCGACCGGCGCTCCCGCGGGGTCGGTCACCGACAGGCTCATCGCGTCGCCGTCGGCGGGGGCCGCCGTCACGCGGATCGTGGTGGCCCCGGACGCGTACAGGGTGGTCCCGTTCCAGGAGAAGGGGAGGAACACCCCTTCCCGGTCGGCCAGGGAACTCAGGCCGAGGGTCTGCGCCGCCGCGTCGAGGAGGACGGGGTGCAGCAGATAGCCCCCGTCGGCCTCGGCGGGTCCGGCGGCCGCGGGGAGTTCGGCCTCGGCGAACACCTCCTCGCCGCGCTGCCACGCGGCGCGCAGCGCCCGGAAGGCGGGCCCGTAGGCGTAGCCCCGGTCGGCCAGGCGCGCATAGGCGGCCTCCAGGTCGATGGGCTCGGCGCCCGGCGGCGGCCAGGCCTGAGAGGTCGCCGGCGGCGCCGCGGCCTCGCCGAGGACACCGGTCGCATGCCGGGTCCAGGGCGCGTCGGGGGTGCGCGCGTCGCGGGCGTGGACGTCCACGGTGCGGGTGCCGTTGTCTGCGGGGGCGCCGACCGTCACGCGCACGGCGGTGGCCGGGCCGAGCACCAGCGGGGCGGCGAGCACCAGTTCCTCCAGGGCGGGCGTGCCCGCGTGCCGGCCGGCCGTCAGGGCCAGGTCGACCAGCGCGCTGCCGGGGAACAGCGGCGTGCCGCCGACGGCGTGGTCGGCCAGCCACGGCTGGTCCCCGAGCGCGATCCGCCCGGTCAGGACGTATCCGCCGTCGGGTATCTCCAGCGCCGTGGACAGGACGGGGTGGGCCACGGCGTCCATGCCCAGCGCGCCGGCGTCGCCGCGGCTGCGGCGCGGGCGGGGCCAGTAGTGGGTGTGCTCGAACGGATAGGTCGGCAGTTCCGCCGTGCCGCCGGGCCCCACGGCCGGCCGCAGGTCGACGGGCAGGCCGTCGGCCTGGGCCTCCAGCAGGTTGCGCAGCAAGGTGCGCGCCCCGGGGCGGTCGCGGCGCAGGGAGGCGCGGGTGACGACGTCCCGGCCGAGGTCCTCGGCGGTCTCCTCGATGCCGGAGAGCAGCACCGGGTGCGGACTGACCTCGATGAAGGTGTCGAAGCCCTGGCCCATCAGGTGCCGTACGGCCGCATCGAGGCGGACCGTCCCGCGCAGGTTGCGGTACCAGTACGCCGCGTCGAGCCCGGCGGTGTCGAGCGGGCCGCCGGTGACGGTCGAGCAGAACGGCACGGCGGCGGACCGGGCCTGCACCGTGCCCAGTGTGTCGGCGAGTTGCTGCTCGACCTGTTCCACCTGCGGGGAGTGGGAGCCGTAGCCCACGGCGATCCGCCGCGGGGACATCTGCTCGGCCTGCGGCGAGGCGAGGAACTCGTCGAGGGCGGTGGCCTCTCCGGCGACGACGAGGGAGCGCGGCCCGTTGACCGCGGCCACGCTCAGGCGGCCGTCCCACGGCGCCAGGGCCGCCTCCAGCTCGTCGGGCGAGGCCGTGACGGAGGCCATGCCGCCCTGCCCGTTCAGCTCGCGCAGCACCTTGCTGCGCAGCGCCACGACCTTCGCGGCGGTGTCGAGGGTGAGGGCACCGGCGACGCAGGCGGCGGCGATCTCGCCCTGCGAGTGGCCGATCACGGCGGCCGGTTCCACCCCGTGGGCACGCCACAGCTCTGCCAGCGACACCATCACCGCGAACAGCAGGGGCTGGACGACGTCGGGCCGCTCGAAGGCGTCCTTCGGCCCGTCGCCGCGCAGCGTGGCGAGCAGGTCCCAGTCGATGTACGGAGCGAGCGCGGCCGCGCAGGCCGCCATCGACGCGGCGAAGACCTCCGAGTGGTCGAGGAGGTCGACGGCCATGCCGGTCCACTGCGAGCCCTGGCCGGGGAAGACCAGCACGGCCTTGCGGTCGGCCGCCGTGCGCGGCGTCACCACATCGGCCGCGGCCTCGCCGGCGGCCAGGGCGTCGAGGGCGGCGCACAGCGCTTCCCGGTCGTCGGCCAGCACCGCGGCCCTGATGTCGAAGCGTGCCCGGCCGGCCGCGAGCGTCCGTGCGGTGTCGGCCAGGGAGGTCTGCGGCGAGGTGCGCAGCAGCTCGGCCAGCGCCCGCGCCTGCGCGGTCACCGCGCTGCGCGTACGGGCGGAGAGCGGGAGGGCCACGGCGCCCGCCGCGAGGCCGCTGCCCGCGGGAGCTTCGGCCGGGTCGGCGGGGGGTTCGGCCGGGTCCGCGGGGGCCTCTTCCAGCACGAGGTGGGCGTTGGTTCCGCTGACGCCGAAGGAGGACACGCCGGCGCGGCGCACGCGCGGGCCCCGCGGCCAGTCCTCGTTCTCGCGCTGGACCTGGATCGTCCCCGCCGACCAGTCGATCTCGGGGGAGAGTTCCTCCGCGTGCAGGCTGCGCGGGATGACGCCGTGGCGCATCGCCAGGACCATCTTGATCACGCCGGCGACACCGGCGGCCGCCTGGGTGTGGCCGATGTTGGACTTCACCGAGCCCAGCGCGAGGGGCCGTGCGCGGTCCGTCCCGTAGGTGGCCAGCAGCGCCCCGGCCTCGATCGGGTCGCCGAGCCGGGTGCCGGTGCCGTGCGCCTCCACCACGTCGATGTCGGCCGCCGACAGCCGGGCGTCGGCGAGCGCCTGCCGGATCACTTCCTCCTGGGCCGGGCCGTTCGGCGCGGCCAGGCCGTTGCTCGCGCCGTCCTGGTTGACCGCGCTGCCCCGCAGCACCGCGAGGACGGGGTGGCCCAACTCCCGGGCCCGGGAGAGCGGTTCGAGGAGCAGCGCGCCGGCTCCCTCGGCGAGGCCGAAGCCGTCCGCCTGCGCCGAGAACGGCTTGCACCGCCCGTCGGCGGCCAGGCCGCGCTGCCTGCTGAAGTCCACGAACGTGTAAGGGTCGGAGATCACGGTGACGCCGCCGGCCAGGGCCATGGCGCACTCGCCGCCGCGCAGCGCCCGCATCGCCAGGTGGATGCCCACCAGGGACGAGGAGCACGCCGTGTCCACCGTGATCGCCGGGCCCTGCCAGCCGAAGACGTAGGCGAGGCGACCCGACAGCACGCTGGCCGAGTTGCCGAGCCCCTGGTAGCCCTCGACCCGGGCGGCCTCGCTCTCCAGGAGCGGCATGTACGACTGGCCGTTGGACCCGACGAACACACCCACGCGGCTGCCCCGCAGCTGCTCCGGATCGATGCCGCCCCGCTCCACGGCCTCCCAGGCGGCTTCGAGCATCAGCCGCTGCTGCGGGTCCATCGCGAGGGCCTCGCGGGGGGTGATGCCGAAGAACTCCGCGTCAAAGCCCGCCGCGTCGGTGAGGAACCCGCCGCGGTCGGCGTAGCTGGTGCCGGGGTGGTCGGGGTCGGGGTGGCAGAGGGCCTCCAGGTCCCAGCCGCGGTCCCGGGGCAGCTCGCCGGTGAGGTCCAGGCCGTCGACGACGGCCCGCCACAGCTCTTCGGGCGAGCCGATGCCCCCGGGGAAGCGGCAGCCGATGCCGACGACGGCGATCGGCTCCTGTTCCGCGTTCGCTGCGGTGCCGGGCACCACGGCGGTGCTCTCCGGGCGGGGGCCGGCGGCCAGCCGGGACAGCAGGTGGCGGGCGAGGCGGGTGATGGTCGGGTGGTCGAACACCAGGGAGGCGGGCAGGCGCAGGCCGGTGGCCGCGGCGAGCCGCTTGCGCAGTTGCACCGCGCCCAGCGAGTCCAGGCCCAGTTCGGTGAAGGCCCGCCGTCCGTTGACGTCCTGTGCGCTGTCGTGTCCGAGGACCGCCGCGGTGGCCTCGCCGACCACGGTGATCAGCAGGTCCTCCTGTTCCGCGGGCGGCAGGCCCGCGAGGTGGGCGGCCAGTTCGGCGGCCGGGCCGCTGTCCGGCGCGGCGGGCGCCGCCGTGGGCTCCGCTGCCTCGCGTGCCTCGGCGATCTCCCCGAACAGTGCGGTCGGCCGGGCCGCGCCGTAACCCGCGGCGAAGGCGGGCCAGTCCACGTCGGACACCGCGACGGCAATCTCGCCGGAGTCCAGTACGGACTGCAGGGCCGTCAGGGCGCGATCGGCCGTCAGGCCGCGCAGTCCGCGCTGGGCCGCCGGCTGCGCGGCGGTGCGGGGGGCGTCGGGCAGGGCCCAGGGGCTCCAGGCCACGGCGGTGCTCGGGTGGCCCTGGGCCCGCCGGTGTGCGGCGAACGCGTCGAGGCAGGCGCTGCCGGCCGCGTATCCGGCCATGCCCGCGCCGCCCCAGACGCCGGCCACGGAGGAGCAGTGGATCTCCCGCTCCACCGGCCGTCCTTCGAGGACCCTGGCGAGGGTCAGGGCCGGGCCGGTCTTGGCGTGCACGGTGGCGGCGAAGTCCTCCGGGTCGGTTTCGAGGACCGGCCCGAACTCCAGGCGGGTCGCGGCGTGCAGGACGGTGCTGACGTCGTACGGGGCGGCTTCGAGGGCGGCCCTGAGGGCGTCCTCGTCCGCCGCGCAGCAGGTGACCGTCGTGGTGCCGTCCCGCAGCGCGCTCAGCAGGCCCTCGCCCGCCTCGCCCACCAGGACGAGGTGCTCGGCGCCGCCGTCGGCCGCCCACTGGGCGAGCCGTTCGCCGATCGGGCTGTCCGCTCCGGTGACCAGCACGGTCCCGTGCGGGCGCCAGCCGGGCCCGCCCGCGGCGGCCGCCTGGTGCGCCCGCACCAGGCGTCGCCCGTACAGGCCGTCGGCGCGTACGGCGAGATGGTCCTCGACGGCGCGCCCGCCCGCCAGGATGCCGGGCACCCGGTCGAGCAGGGCCTGGTCGGCCCCGGTGGTTCCCGCGGCCCCGGCCGCGTCCCGCGGCAGGTCCAGCACGCCGCCCCAGCGCTGCCCCAGCTCCAGGCCGGCGACCCGGCCCAGGCCGTGCACGGCGCTCTGCGCGAACGAGCCGATGCCGTCGTCCTCGGGTGTCTGTACGGCGCCCTGGGTGAGGCACCACAGCGGCGCTTCGACGCCGACGTCGCCGAGGGCCTGCAGGAGCGTCAGGGTGGCGACCGCGCCGGCGGGCACGCCCGCCCGGCCGCGGTGGTCCGACTCATCGGCCGCGAGCAGCGACACCACACCCCGCAGTCCGGTGGTTCCGGCCGTGGCGGCGGTGAGGGCCGCGCCGGCCTCGGCGCGGCTCAGGCCCGGCTCCAGGACGCATTCCAGGGGCGTGCCGCCGGCGTCGCGGAGCGCGGTCACCAGCGGTCCGGCCCAGGCGGGGGCGTCGGCCGGGGTGACGACCAGCCACGTCCCGCGCGGATCGGCCCCTTCCGCGGCGGTCAGCGGCGTCCACGCCACGCGGTAGGTCACCTCGCCGGCTCCGCCACGGGCGGGCGCGGCGGCGGACGTCCAGTAGTGCTTGCGCTGGAAGGGGTAGGCCGGAAGCGGGATGCGGCGAGCGTCGGCGAAGGCCGGCTGCCAGCGCACGTCGACGCCCCGGACATGGGCGGTCGCCACGGAGGTGAGGAAGGACTCCGGGCCGGGCGCGTCGCGCCGCAGGGTGCCGACGGCCACGGCCTCGGCTGCCTCCCGTCCCTGCGCTTCCAGCGTCTCCTCGACGGTCGCCGCCAGCACCGGGTGCGGGCTGACCTCGATGAAGGCGTCGTGGTGTGCGGCGGCGAGGAGGCGTACCACGTCGTGGAAGCGCACCGGCTCGCGCAGGTTGCGGTACCAGTAGTGCGCGTCCAGTTCCCCGCCCTCCATGAGGCGGGAGGTCACCGTCGAGTAGAAGGGCACCCGTGCGCGGGCCGGACGCAGATCCCGCAGGGCCTCGGCGAGTTCCTCGCGGACCTGCTCCATCTGCGCGGAGTGCGAGGCGTAGTCCACGTCGATGGTCCGGGCCCGGACTCCCTGGTCGGCGCAGGCCGCCACGAAGGACCGCACGGCCTCGGGTTCACCGGAGACGACGACGGAGGCGGGGCCGTTGACCGCGGCCACCTCGACGGCGTCCGCGTACGGCTCGATCAGCTCCCGTACGGTGGCCTCGTCAAGGGCCACGGCCGCCATCGCGCCCTGCCCGGCCACCGACCGCAGCAGGCGGCTGCGCAGGACCACGAGCCGGGCGGCGTCCTCGAGCGTGAGCACCCCGGCGACGTGGGCCGCGGCGATCTCGCCCTGCGAGTGCCCCGCCACCGCTGCCGGTTCCACGCCGTACGAGCGCCACAGGGCGGCCAGGGACACCATCACCGCGAACAGCGCGGGCTGCACCACGTCGACGCGGTCGAGCCCGGGGGCGCCGGGCTCCTGCCGGAGCACCGCGGCCACCGACCAGTCCTGCCACGGGGCCATCGCCTCGTCGCAGGCCTGGATCGCCTCGGCGAAGACCGGTGACCACGCCAGCAGGTCGGCGGCCATCCCCGCCCACTGCGAGCCCTGGCCGGGGAAGAGGAACACGGCGGAGCGTCCGCGCGATTCGGCGGTTCCCTGCGCGCGCGCCCGGCCGGCGGCCACCTCGCGCATCCCCAGCAGCGCCGCTTCGCGGGAGCCGGCCAGGACCACCGCACGGTGCTCGTGCCGGGCCCGGGCCGTGGCCAGCGAGAAGCCGAGGTCGGGCAGTTCGACGGCGGTGTCCGCGACCACGGCGGACAGCCGTTCCGCCTGGGCGCGCAGGGCCTGGTCGGTCCGCGCCGAGACGACCAGCGGCACCGGGCTCTGCGGCGTCACCGACTGCGGCGTACGCTCCCCGGTCTCCCCGGTCTCCCCGGACTCCTGGGTCTCCTGGGTCTCCTGGGGCTCGGGGGCCTCCTGCAGGACGACGTGGGCGTTGGTGCCGCTGATGCCGATCCCCGACACGGCGGCGTACCGCGGCCGGTCGCCGCGCGGCCAGTCCCGCTCCTCGGCCAGCAGGGCGACCGCGCCCGAGGACCAGTCGATGTGCGGCGAGGGTTCCTCGGCGTGCAGGGTCCTGGGCAGCCGCTCGTGCTGGAGGGCGAGCACCATCTTGAGCACGCCGACCGCGCCGGCGGCGGCCTGGGTGTGGCCGATGTTCGACTTCGCCGAGCCCAGCCACAACGGCCGCTGTGTGCTGTGGTGTTGGCCGTAGGTGTCGAGCAGGGCGTGGGCCTCGATGGGGTCGCCGAGGGTGGTGCCGGTGCCGTGCGCCTCGACCGCGTCGACGTCGCCGGGGGCGACACCCGCGTTGGCCAGTGCCTGCTCGATGACCTTGCGCTGGGCCGTTCTGCTGGGTGCGGACAGGCCGTTGCTGGCACCGTCCTGGTTGATCCCGGTGCCGCGGATGACGGCGTGCACGGTGTGCCCGTTGCGCTGGGCGTCCGACAGGCGTTCCAGCAGGAGCACCGCGACGCCCTCACCGAAGCCGAAGCCGTCCGCGCCCGCGCCGAACGCCTTGGAGCGACCGTCGGGCGCGAGGGCGCGCTGCCGGGCGAAGTCGATGAACACCTCGGGGCCGGCCATCACGGCGGCGCCGCCCACGATCGCCATACCGCACTCGCCCCGGCGCAGCGACGTCACCGCCAGGTGCAGGGCCACGAGGGAGGAGGAGCAGGCGGTGTCCAGTGTGATGGCGGGCCCTTCGAGCCCGAGGGTGTAGGCGATCCGGCCGGAGGCGACGGACGGCGCGGCACCCGTGACCGCGTAGCCCTCGGTGTCCTCGGCGAGGCCCCCGGCTTCGCCGTAGCCGTGCCGGGCGACGCCGAGGAACACCCCGGTCTCCGTGCCGCGCAGGGCGTGCGGGTCGAGCCCGGCGTGCTCGACCAGTTCCCAGCACGTCTCCAGCAGGAGGCGCTGCTGGGGATCCATCGCGGCGGCCTCGCGCGGCGATATGCCGAAGAAGGCGGCGTCGAACTCCCCCGCGCGCTCCAGGAAGCCGCCCTTGCGCACATAGGTCGTGCCGGGGTGGTCGGGGTCGGGGTGGTAGAGGCCGGCCAGCTCCCAGCCCCGGTCCTCCGGGAAGCCGGACAGCCGCTCCTCGCCCGCCGCCAGCACGTCCCAGAAGCCCTCGGGGGTGTCGATCCCGCCGGGCAGCCGGCAGGCCGTGCTGACGATCGCGATCGGGTCGGCCTCCAGCTCGTGGATGCGCTGGCGGGCCGCTCGCAGGTCCAGGGTCGCCCGGCGCAGGTATGAAGCAACCTTGTCGTTGTCCGTCACCGTGTTGTGTCCTTTACCTGTTCGTCGCCGACTGTCCGTTGTCGCCGAGCTCGCGACCGAGGGCCTCCATCAGTTCGTCGAATCCGGCCTCGGCGAGATCCGTCTCCTGGGAGGGCGGTGTGCGGGTGACACCGTCGTGACCGGTACCGGCCGCGCTGGTGCGCAGGGCGGTCAGGACGCGGTCGAGATGCCGGGCCAGTTCGGCACGCTGCGGCCCGGGCACGTCCGCGAGTCCCGCCTCGAGCCGGTCGAGTCCGTTGCGTGCCGCCGTGACGACGTCCTCGTCGTCGTGCGGGTCCGCGAACAGCTCGGACCGGAGGTGGTCCGCCAGCGCGGCGGCGTTGGGGTGGTCGAAGACCAGGGTCGAGGGCAGGGCGAGACCCGTGGCCTCGCTCAGGCGCTTGCGCAGCCGCACGGCGCCCAGCGAGTCGAAGCCCAGTTCGCGGAAGGCCGTGTCCACCGCCACCGCGCGCAGGTCCTCGTGTCCCAGGACCGCGGCGGCGTGGGAACGCACCAGCTGCGTCAGTTCGTGGTGCTGCTCGGCCGGCGGCCGTCCGGCGAGCCGGTCGCGCAGGGGCGCTCCCGCCGCTGGTTGCGGCCGCGCGGCCGCGGCGGCCCGGGCTCCCGGCACCGCGTCGAGCAGCGGCCGTTCCCTCAGCGCCGCGTACGTCTCGGTGAACCGCGGCCAGTCGACATCGGCGACGACCATGGCGGTCTCGTCACCGGCCAGCACCGTTTCGAGCACGTCCAGCGCCCGGTGTCCTGGCATGGGGCGCACGCCCTGGTCGCGGAGCCGGGCGACGGCCTGCGCGTCGTTTGTCATGCCGCCTTCCGCCCACAGTCCCCAGGCCACGGATGTCGCGGCCAGGCCCCGGGCGCGGCGGTGGTGGGCGAAGGCGTCGAGGAAGGCGTTGCCGGCCGCGTACGCCCCCTGCCCGGCGCTGCCCCACACGGCGGCGCCGGAGGAGAAGAGGAGGAAGAGGCTCAGGTCGGGGCAGGCGGCTTCGAGGTTCCGCGCGCCCTGCACCTTGGCGGCCAGGACCTCCCGGAACTCCTCGCGGGTCATGTCCTTGAGGGCGGTCTGCTGGTTCAGTCCGGCCGCGTGCACCACGCCGGTGATCGTCGCGCCGTCCGCGCGCAGCCCGTCGACGAGCCCGGCCACCGCCGCGCTCGCGCCGATGTCGCAGGCGTGGACGGTGACCCGGGCGCCGAGCCCGGTGAGTTCGGCGACCAGCGGGGCGACGCCCGGTGCCGTCTCGCCCCGGCGGCTGACCAGTGCCAGGTGCTGTGCGCCCCGGGCCGCCAGCCAGCGTGCGGTGAGCGCGCCGAGGCCGCCGGTGCCGCCGGTGACGAGGATCGTCCCCTGCGGCACGACCTGGTCGGCGGCGTCGGGCACCCGGTCCGCGCCCGGCGCGGCGGGCAGCAGCCGGCGTGCGAACACGGCGTGCGACCGGACCGCGAGCTGGTCCTCCGTGCCGGTCAACGCGCGGGCGAGAAGGGCGCGTTG
Organism: Streptomyces sp. NPDC002446; assembly: GCF_053595675.1. Lineage (NCBI taxonomy): Bacteria > Bacillati > Actinomycetota > Actinomycetes > Kitasatosporales > Streptomycetaceae > Streptomyces > Streptomyces sp. NPDC002446. The sequence continues at coordinate 84,640 of NZ_JBSFYC010000020.1, forward strand.
CGCCTCTCCGGCCTCCTGCGGCAGATCCACCAGGCCGGTGTGCCGCTCACCGCGTTCGAGCGCGGCCGCCTGGCCGAGGCCCCACACCTGCGCCCCGGCCGGGCATGTCACGGGGTCGTCCGCGCCGGTGCCGACCGCGCCGCAGGTCGCCAGCCAGACGGGCGCATCGGCGTCCGCCGCCTCCAGTGCGCGCAGCAGGCCGAGCGTGGCCTCGGCTCCGGCGTCCGTGTCGCCGAGGGCCAGCAGGGAGAGCACCCCGGCGTACGCGCCGGACTCGGCCTGGGTGGCGAGTGCGTCGCGGACGGCGGCGGTCAGCGCGTGCGGATCGTCGAGCGGGACGGTGACCGTGTGGGGCGGGGCCGCGTGTGCGGCGAGGGCGGCGGCAGCGGCGTCGCGCCAGGCGAGCTCGGCGGGGCGGCCGTCCGTCGTGTCGGGCAGCAGGAGCAGCCAGCGTCCGGCCGGGCCGGCAGAGGTGCTGGTGGTCTCCTGCCAGCCGACGCGGTAGCACCATCCGTCGTCCGTGTGCGACGGCCCGGACGCTTCGGGCAGCAGCCAGAACCGTTCGTGGTCGAAGGGGTAGGTCGGCAGGTCGGTCAGCTCGCCGTCGCCGTGCACGGCCCGCCAGTCCACCGCGACACCGGCCACGTGCGCCTCGGCGGGGGCGGCCAGGAAGCGTTCGGGCGTGTCGTCGTCGCGCCGGACGGAGCCCACCACCACGCTTGCGTCACCGAGCGTGTCCTGCATGCTTCCGCTCAGCACCGGATGGGGGCTCACCTCGACGAACGCGTCGTAGCCCGCCGTGCCGAGCGCCTCGATCGCGGCCTCGAACTCCACGGTGCGGCGCAGGTTCTCGTACCAGTAACCGGCGTCCAGCTCGGGGCCGTCGACGAAGGCGCCCCGCAGGGTCGAGTAGAGGGGAACGTCGGGCGTACGGGGGGCGATGCCGGACAGCGGGGCGATGACCGCTTCCCGCAGGCGTTCCATGTGGGAGGTGTGCGAGGCGTAGTCGACGGGGAGCACCCGCGCGTCGATACCCTCCCCGGCGCAGTGCTCCCACAAGGTGTGCACCGCCTCGGGGTCACCGGCCACCACCACGGCGTCGTGGCCGTTGACCGCGGCCATCTCCAGTGCGCCGGGCGCGGCGTTGCGCAGCAGCTTCTCCGCCTCCGCACGGCCCAGGCGGAGCGACAGCATGGCACCGTCGCCGGCGAGGTCGGCCAGCGCCCGGGCCCGCAGCGCCACCACCCGCGCCGCATCCGGCAACGACAGGGCACCCGCGACACACGCCGCTGCGATCTCGCCCTGGGAGTGCCCCACGACGGCGTCCGGCTCCACACCGCACGCCCGCCACAGGGCGGCTAGGGACACCATCACCGCGAACAGCACCGGCTGCACCACATCGACCCGGTCCAGCGAAGGAGCACCCTCCACCCCGCGGACCACGTCCACGACCGAGAAGCCCGCCACCGGCGCAAGAGCCTCATCGCACTCCGCCAACGCCTCGGCGAACACCGGGACGTCAAGGAGCCCACGCCCCATCCCCGCCCACTGCGAGCCCTGGCCGGGGAAGACCCACACCACACGACGCCCCTCAGCGCCGGCACCGGTGAGGGTGCGGGGCGCGGGTCGGCCCTCGGCGAGAGCGCGCAGGGTGTCGGTGGCGTCCTCGATGTCGCGTACGAGGGCCACGGCCCGCCGGTCGAAGATCTGCCGTGACTCGGTGAGGGAGCGGGCCACATCCCGCAGCCGGATGTCCTGATGTGCCGTCAGGTGGTCGGCCAGGCGCCGGGACTGGGCGGCCAGCGCGGTGTCCGTACGCGCCGACAGCACCAGCGGCACGGCACCCCCGGCTCCCAGCACACCCGCCGGGCCGGCGGCGGTCCCCGCCTCCTGCCTCACCGAGGGAGACTCCTCGACGATCAGATGCGCGTTCGTTCCGCTCACGCCGAACGCCGACACTCCCGCCCGGCGTGGACGGCCGTTGCGCGGCCACTCCCGTGCCTCGCGCAGCACCTCCACGGCGCCCGACGACCAGTCCACATGCGACGACGGCACATCGGCGTGCAGCGTCCTCGGCAGCACCCCGTGGCGCAGCGCCAGCACCATCTTGATCACGCCGGCCACCCCGGCCGCCGCCTGGGCGTGCCCGATGTTCGACTTCAACGAGCCCAGCCACAGGGGCCGCTGGGGATCACGGTCGGGTCCGTACGTGGCCAGCAGCGCCTGCACCTCGATCGGGTCACCCAGCACCGTCCCGGTGCCGTGCCCCTCCACCGCGTCCACCTGATCCGGTGTCAGTCCGGCGGCGGCGAGCGCCTGCCGCACCACCCGCTGCTGCGCGGGGCCGCTGGGCGCGGACAGACCGTTGCTGGCCCCGTCCTGGTTGACCGCCGAGCCGCGCACCACGGCCAGCACCTGATGGCCGTTGCGCCGGGCGTCCGACAGGCGCTCCAGCACCACAAGGCCCACGCCCTCGCCCATGCCGAAGCCGTCGGCGTCATGGGAGTACGCCTTGCAGCGGCCGTCGGCGGCCAGCGCGCCCTGCCGCGAGAACTCCGTGAACACCTCCGGGCCCGCCATCACCGAGACCCCGCCGGCCACCGCCAGAGCACACTCGCCGTCCCGCAGCGACCGGGCCGCCAGGTGCAGCGCCACCAGCGACGACGAGCACGCCGTGTCCACCGTCAGCGCGGGACCCTCAAGCCCCAGCGCGTAGGCCACGCGGCCCGAGGCGACGCTGGCGGTGCTGCCGGTGAGCAGATACCCCTCGACCTCGTCCCGGCCCTCCACCGGTCCGGCGGCATACCCCTGGTGCGACATGCCGACGAACACCCCGGTGTCGCTGCCGCGCAGGGTCTGCGGCCGGATGCCCGCCCGTTCGAACGCCTCCCAGGTGACCTCCAGGACCTGGCGCTGCTGCGGGTCCATCGCCAGCGCCTCGCGCGGGGAGATCCCGAAGAACGCCGCGTCGAAGCCCCCGGCGTCGTCGAGGAAGTTGCCCATGGGGCGGGCGGCACCGGTGCCCAGCACCGCGCGCCGCTCCCAGCCCCGGTCGTCCGGCGCCGCGCCGGCCGCGTCACGGCCGTCGGCGATGAACTGCCACAGCTCGTCCGGGGAGTTGATGCCGCCGGGGAACCGGCAGGCCATACCCACGACGGCGATCGGGTCGTCGTCGTGTGCGGCGTCGCCGCCGACGGGCCGCGGCCCCGGCTCGGGCTCCGCCCCGCCGAAGAGTTCGGACTCCAGGCGGGAGGCGACGGCCCGGGCGTGCGGGTGGTCGTACACCAGGGTCGTGGGCAGGCGCAGACCGGTCGCCGCCGTGAGCCGGTTGCGCAGTTCCACCGAGGCCAGCGAGTCGAAGCCGAGTTCCAGGAACGCCCGCTCCGGGGGGATCCGTTCCGGGTCCCGGTGTCCGAGCACCGAGGCGGTGTGCTGCCGCACCAGGTCCAGGAGCGCGCGCCCGCGCTCGGCGGCGGGCAGGTCCGCCAGGCCGCCGCCGAGCGGCCCTCCGGCCGCGCCGTGTTCCCGGCGCAGGGCCTCGCGCGCGTCCCGGGCCTCGGGCAGCGCGTCGAACAGCCGGGTGGGCCGCTGCGCGGTGTACGCGAGCAGGAACTCCGCCCACTCGATCCCGATGATCATCGGGCAGACTTCCGCCCGGTCCAGTGCCATCTGCAGGGCGTCGAGGGCCTCTTCCGGAGCCATCTCGACGACGCCGTGCCGGCGGAAGCGCTCCGCCACGGGGCCCTCCGCCATGCCGCTGCCGGCCCAGGTGCCCCATGCCACCGAGGTCGCCGGGAGCCCCTCGGCGCGCCGCTGCCGGGCGAGGCCGTCCAGGTAGGCGTTGCCCGGGGCGTAGCAGCCCAGGCCCGGCGCGCCGAACGCGGAGGCGAACGAGGAGAACAGGACGAACGCGGTCAGGGGTGCGTCCGCGGTGAGTTCGTGCAGGTGCCGGGCGCCCAGGGTCTTGGCGCGGCCGGCCTGTTCGATCCGTTCGCCGCTCAGGGTGTCGAGGGTGCCGTCGTCCAGGGTGGCCGCGGTGTGGAACACCGAGGTGAGCGGCTGGTCCGCGGGCAGGCCGTCCAGGAGCGAGCGCAGGGCCTCGCGGTCGGTGACGTCGCAGGCCGCGAGGGTCACCGCGGAGCCCAGCGCGCGCAGTTCGGCGGCCAGTTCCTCGGCTCCCGGGGCGTTTGGGCCGCTGCGGCTGGTGAGGACGATGTGCGGGGCGCCGCGGTGGGCGAGCCACCGGGCGACATGGCGGCCGACGCCTCCGGTGCCTCCGGTGACCAGCGCCGTACCGGTGGGCTCCCAGGTGTGCGGCGCGCTCCGGGGCCGGGGCACGGCCCGCTTCCAGCGGCGCGCGAACACCCCCTCCGCCCGCAGGGCGACCTGGTCCTCACCGCTCTCGCCGGTCAGCACGCCGGCGAGCGAGCGGGCGATCTCGGCCGTGGAACCGGCGGGCACGTCGATCAGCCCGCCCCACAGTTCGGGGTGTTCGAGGGCGATGACCCGCCCCAGACCCCACAGGGCCTCCCGCGCGGGGTCGCCCGGGCGCTCGTCCGGCGCGGTGACCTGGACCTCTTCGGTCAGGCACCACAGGGAGCCGTCGAGTCCGGAGTCGGCGAAGGCCTGGGCGAGGGCGACGGTGCCGCCGAGCGACGGCAGGCCCAGGGGTGTGCCGGTGTCCTCGCCCTTCTCGTCGACGGCCAGCAGGGACAGCACCCCGACCCGGTCCGCGCCCTCGGCGGCGCGCCGCAGGGACTGCGCCAGTTCCGTCCGCGTCGCCACGGCGCCGATCACGAGGTCCGACACCGTCGCACCGGCCGCTTCCAGGGCCGTGCGCGCCGCCTGCGCGGCCGGTTCCGCGGCCCCGTCGTAGCGGACGAGGAGCCAGCTGCGCGGGCCCGCCGCGGAGGGCCTGGCAGCGGGCACCCGCTGCCAGTCGATGCGGTAGCGCAGCGCGGCGGCCGCGTCGTGCTCCGCCCCGCCGGGCGCGGCGGGCGCGTCCGGGGCGGGCTCCCACCAGAAGCGCTCCCGCTGGAACGGCGAGGTGGGCAGCGGAACCGGGCGCGCCGGGACGCCGAGGAACACCGACTCCCAGCGCACGGGTACGCCCGCGGCCCACGCCGTGGCCAGGGCGCGGGCGAAGTCCTCGGGCCCTCCGTGGCCGCGGCGTACGGTGCCGACCGTGACCGGGTCCGCGCCGGCTTCCTGTCCGGTCTCCTCGATGGCGGTGGTGAGCACCGGGTGGGCGCTGAGCTCGATGAAGGCCCGGTGTCCCTGTTCCACGAGCGCCCGCACGGCCGGTTCGAACCGTACGGTCTCCCGGAGGTTGCGGAACCAGTAGGCGGTGTCCAGCGCCGTGGGGTCCGCCCAGTCGCCGGTCACGGTGGAGAAGAAGGGCACGGCGCCGGGCAGCGGCTCGATCTCCCCGAGTTCCTCGTGCAGGGCGGCGCGGGCGTCCTCCATGCGCGCGGTGTGCGACGCGTAGTCGACCGGCAGGCGCCTGGCCCGCACGCCCTCCGCGGTGAGGGCGGCGAGGAGGTGGTCGAGGTCGTCGTCCGGTCCGGCGGCCACCACGGAGCGCGGCCCGTTCAGGGCGGCGGTCTCCAGTCGGCCGTCGTAGCGGCCGAGCCGGCGCGTCAGGTCGGCGGCGGTGGTGGCGACCGCCATCATGCCGCCGCCTCCGCGCAGTCGGGCGATGACGCGGCTGCGGACGGCCACCAGGCGGGCCGCGTCGTCGAGTGACAGGGCGCCGGCGACGCAGGCGGCCGCGATCTCCCCCTGGGAGTGCCCGATCACCGCGGCCGGTTCGACGCCGTGGGCCCGCCACAGCGCCGCCAGCGACACCATCACCGCGAAGAGGACGGGCTGCACCACCTCGACGCGGTCGGTGGACAGGTCGGCGTCGGGCCGGCCGTCCGCGGCGGCGGCCTCCGCGCGCAGGAAGGGCAGGACGCGGAAGTCCAGGTGCGGTTCCAGGGCCGCGGCGCACTCGTCCATGGCGCGCGCGAACACCGGTGAGGTGTCGTACAGCCGGACCGCCATGCCCGCCCACTGCCATCCCTGGCCGGGGAAGACGAAGACGGGCGCGGACTGCGGCCGGGCGGTGGCCACGACGGCGTCCGCGGTGTCGCCCTCGGCCAGCGCGGCCAGTACGTCCAGTGCCTCGGCGCGCCCATCCGGCACGACCGCGGCCCGGTGGCGGGCCGCGGCCCGGGTGGTGGCCAGCGAGAACGCCACGTCCGTGGCGGTGAGTTCGGGGTGCTCGCGCAGGTGCGCGGCGAGCCGGCCCGCCTGCGTCCGCAGCGCGGCCTCGCTGTGCGCCGACACGACCCACGGCGCCAGGACGCCGGAGCGCCGCCGGTCCGGCCCCGCGGTCCGCTCGCCCGACGGGCCGGTGGCTCGCTCTTGCCGTGGCGGTGCCTCGACGATGGCGTGCGCGTTGGTGCCGCTGATGCCGAAGGACGAGACTCCCGCCCGGCGGGGCCCCGCCGCGTCGGGCCAGGCGACCGGTTCGGTCAGCAGCCGCACCTCGCCCTGGGACCAGTCCACTTCCGTGGAGGGGCGGTCGGCGTGCAGGGTCTGCGGCAGCGTGCCGTGCTGCATGGCGAGCAGCATCTTGATGACGCCCGTCACGCCGGCGGCGGCCTGGGTGTGGCCGACGTTGGACTTCGCCGAGCCCAGCCACAGCGGGCGGTCGGCGGGGCGATCCGTCCCGTACGCCTCGATCACGGCCTGGGCCTCGATCGGGTCGCCGAGCCGGGTGCCGGTGCCGTGGGCCTCGACCGCGTCCACGTCGGCCGCGGTCAGTCCGGCCTCGGCGAGCGCCTGCCGGATCACCCGGGCCTGGGCCCGGCCGTTGGGCGCGGACAGCCCGTTGCTCGCGCCGTCCTGGTTGACCGCCACCGCGCGGATCAGGCCCACGACGGGGTGGCCCAGGCGCCGGGCGTCGGACAGCCGCTCCAGCAGGAGCACTCCGGCGCCCTCCGCCATCCCGAAGCCGTCGGCGTCGGCGGAGAACGCCTTGCACCGGCCGTCGGGGGCGAGCGCGCCGAGCCTGCTGAAGTCGACGAGCATGCCGGGCGTCGGCATCACCGTCGCGCCGCCGGCCAGGGCGAGGTCCGTCTCCCCCGCGCGCAGGGAGCGGCAGGCGAGCTGGAGGGCCACGAGCGAGGACGAGCAGGCCGTGTCCACGGTGACGGCCGGTCCTTCAAGGCCCAGGGTGTAGGCGATCCGCCCGGAGGCGACGCTGGTGGTCGTGCCGGTGACCAGATAGCCCCCGACGTCCTTGCCGCCGTCGGCCAGGCGCGGGCCGTACTCCTGGGCGATGACGCCGGTGAACACTCCGGTGGGCGTGCCGCGCACCGTCTCGGGGGAGATTCCGGCCCGTTCGAGCGCTTCCCAGCTGACCTCCAGGAGGAGCCGCTGCTGCGGGTCCATGGCCAGTGCCTCGCGCGGCGAGATGCCGAAGAAGTCCGCGTCGAAGTCGGCGGCGTCGTGCAGGAAGCCGCCGGAGCGCTGCCGCACGGTGCCGGAGCGTGCCGGGTCCGGGTGGAAGAGCGCCTCCAGGTCCCAGCCGCGGTCCGTGGGAAGGCCCGCCACGGCGTCGCGCCCGCCCGAGAGCAGCTCCCAGAACTGCTCGGGAGTGTGCACGCCGCCGGGCAGCCGTACGGCCATGGCGACGACCGCGATCGGCTCGTCCGCCGCCCGGTCGGCTCCCGGTTCCCGCTGCTCGGGGGCCGGATCCGCGCCCGGGCCGCCGCGGGGCGCGCGCGGGCGCAGCAGGTCGTACAGCGCGTCGGTGAGGGCCCGCGGGGTGGGGTGGTCGAAGAGCGTGGCGATGCCGATGTCCTGGCCGAGGGCCGTCGCGAGGCGGTCGCGCAGCTGCACCGCGAGGACGGAGTCGAGCCCGAGTTCGGCGAAGGTGAGTGAGCCGTCCACGGGTTGGGTGCCGGTGCCGGTCACGGCGGCGGTCTCCGTGTGCACGAGGCGCGTCAGTCGCTGCCGTATCTCGTGGTCCGGTGTTCCCGGGGGGAAGAGCCCCGGCCGGGAGGGTTCGGCGGCCGGTGCGCCGAGCTCTGCTCCGGCGGGCGGCAGGTCCGGCAGGTCGGCTGGGAGGGCCGGCTCGACACCGGGGAAGGCAGCCGTCCAGTCCACCTCCACCCCGTGGGTGTACGCCTCTGCCGCCGCGGTCAGGAAGCGCCGCAGTCCGCCCTGGCCGCGTTGCAGCGTGGGGAGCACCGGGCGGGTGACGCCTGCCGCGTCGAGCGTCTGCCGCACGGCACCCGCGAGGACGGGGTGCGGGCTCAGTTCGACGAACACGCCCGCCCGGTCGTCGGCGCAGGCCCGCACCGAGCGCTCGAACTCCACGCGGTTGCGGAAGTTCGCGCACCAGTAGTCCGCCGTCAGTCCGCGGGTGTCGAGGGTGGTGCCGGTGAGGCTGGAGTAGAAGGGGACGGTGCCCTCGCCCGGGGTGAACCAGTCGAGCGCCGTGCGCACTCCGTCGACGACGTCGTCCATCTGCGGGGAGTGCGCGGCCATCGAGACGCCGATGACCTGGGCGCGGACCCCTTCGGCGGTCAGCTCCGCCACGCAGCGCCCGATCGTGTCCGTGGCACCGGCCAGCAGCACCGAGCGGGGGCCGTTGATGCCGGCCAGGACGACGTCCGGGCCCCAGGAGTCCAGCCGGTCGGCGAGCTCGTCGGCGGGCAGCGCCACCGACGCCATGTCCCCCTTGCCGACGAGCGGCATGAGTTCCCTGCTCCACAGCGCCACCGCGCGGGCGCCGTCCTGGATGTCGACGCTGCCGGCGGCGTGGGCGGCGGCGAGGTCGCCCATGCTGTGCCCCACGACGGCGTCGGGCTCGACGCCGAAGGAGCGCCACAGTTCGGTCAGGGCGGCGCTCACCGCGTAGAGGGCGGGCTGTACGACCTCGACCCGGGGCGGGGCGCCCGCGGCGGCCGCGGTGTCGAGGGCTTCGGTCAGCGACCAGCCGGACTCGGCGGCGAAGACCTCGGCGCACCGCGCGATCGCGTCCGCGAACACCGGGGACTCGCCGACGAGTTCCGTGGCCATCCCCGGCCACTGGGAGCCCTGGCCCGGGTAGAAGAAGGTGACCGGCGCCGCGGCGGCGGCCGTTCCGCGCGCCACTGCCACATGCGGGACGTCGTCGGCGACCGCGGCCAGGCCGTCGAGGAGTTCCTCGCGGGAGGAGCCGACGATCACCGCTCGCTGCGGCAGGCGCCGGTCCTGGCGGGCGAGCACGGCGCCGAACTCGTCGACGCCGGTGTCCGGATGCGCGTGGAGGTAGCCCAGCAGCCGGCGGGCCCAGGTCCGCAGCGCGCCGGCGTCCGCTCCCGACAGAACCCACGGCCGGGCCGCCCCTCCGGCAGCTGCGGAAGTGTTCTCGTCCTGAAGGGGGCTGCCGTTCACACCTGACTCCTCGTCGTCCGCGCGTTACCAGGGAGCGGACCTCTGCAGAACACGGCCCACGGAAATACCGACCACATCGACTGCGACCTGGCCGGCGGGCTACGCAAGCCACAGAAAGAAACTATCAATCCCGCGAGCCATAAACGGTCGACTACCGTTGGTCAGTGGCTATGTGAAAGTACACCAGCAAGCCTGCCGAGCCAAGGGATTACCGCACTACCGAATTTCATGGAAGCCGCAGGTCAGAGCCGTTCAAACGATACTTGAACGCGATTCCAGCGGCCGTGATATCGACCCTCGAGCTTCCCTGTAGCCGGATTCGACCGACCTGCGAAAAGATATCGGCGGAAGCGGCTCCGGGCTGGTCGGACCACGATGGACTCCGGGAATTTCGAATTCTCCCACCGAATCCGACCAGCTCGGGTAACGTCCATTCTCCGCCGGTCCTGTGCAACACGACATTCCCGTTATCAGCGGTCTGAACTCCTGGACAGCGGCAACCCACAGAAGGGCCAGTGAGCCGTGCTACCTGCGGACAAATCCCCCGAGCTCTCCCCCGCCGACACACCCGACGGCCGGGGAAGCCAGGCCGAACGGCTGCCGTCGCTGACCGGGCTGAGGTTCTTCGCGGCTTTCCTGGTGTTCGCCTGCCATGCGCTGAGCCAGTTCAGCCCCCAGGCCGACGCCGCCTCGCGCGACCTGGCCTACTTCCTGCTGCCGGCCGGGCCGGTCGGGGTCTCCTTCTTCTTCGTCCTCAGCGGGTTCGTCCTGGCGTACGCGGCACGGCCGGGTGACACCGTCCGGCGCTTCTGGCGGCGGCGGGTGGCGAAGATCTACCCCAGCCACGTGGTGACCTGGTCGGCCGGTCTCGTCCTGGCTCTCGTCACCGGCACCGTCGTGACCGTGTCGACAACGGCCGCCGCCCTCCTGCTCGTTCAGGCCTGGGTGCCCGGCATGGTGCTCACCGCCACGGTCAACCCGATCTCGTGGACGCTCGCCTGCGAGCTGTTCTTCTACCTGCTGTTCCCGTTCCTGTACGGGGCGCTGCGCCGGCTGCCGCGGCAGTACCTGTGGCCGGCCGCCGGCACCCTGGCCGCCCTGATCATGGCCGCCCCCCACCTGGTCCGGCTGCTGCCCGGTCAGCCCATGCCCCTGGCCGGCTACAGCCTGACCCAGTTCTGGCTCATCTACACGGCGCCCCCCGTACGCCTCCTGGAGTTCGCGCTGGGCATCGTGCTCGCCCTCCTGGTCCGGCGCGGGATGTGGCCCCTCGTCAGCAGCTGGCTCGCCGTCGTCCTGTGCGGCGCCGGCTACGCGGTGGCCGGGGTCACGACGATGGTCACCAAGGCGCCCCACCTGTGGGCGATGGTCAGCGCCACCGTCATCCCGCTGGCCGTGCTCATCGCCACGGCCGCCACCCGGGACCGGAAGAACCTCCCCTCCCTGGCACGCCGTCCCCGCGTGGTGCGGCTCGGCGAACTCTCCTTCGCCTTCTACCTCGTGCACCACATGATCCTGACGGCCTGCTTCACCGCGCTGCCGGACGGCTTCCGGCCGGGCCTGATCGCGCTGATCGGCCTGGCGGTCGTGCTGTTCTTCGCCTGCTGGGCCGCCGCCTGGCTCCTGCACACCGCGGTCGAGCTGCCCGCCATGCGCCGCTGGAGCCGCCCTTCGGCAACTCCCCGCGGGCATGACGCGCCACACCGCGCTCCCGGGCGATCCGAGTCCCTCACCGGTGAAAGGACACCATGAAACAGCCACCACTGCCCGAGGTTCTGGACCTGAGCAGCGAGCTCTTCCACACCGACCAGTACGCGACCTACCGAGAGATCCTCGAACAGCGTCCGGTCACCAAGGTGCGCTTCTACGGCGGCTCCTTCGTCTGGCTCGTGAACCGCTACGAGGACGTACGGGCCGCGCTGAGCGACCCCCGGCTCAGCAACGACCCCACGAAGCAGACGGACTTCGACCTCTCGGCGGCCACGGGCATCCCGGACGACCTGACCGAGTACTTCCAGCGGAACATGTTCCGCAGCGACGAGCCGGACCACGGCCGGCTGCGCAAGCTCGTCTCCAGGGAATTCACCATGCGGCGCATCAACGCGCTGCGGCCGCGGATCCAGGAGATCGCCGAGGACCTGCTGGAGAAGTTCGCCGCCACCGGCGGCGGAGACCTGGTGAGCGCGCTCGCCCGCCCGCTCCCGCTCACCGTCATGTGCGAGCTGCTCGGCGTGCCGGAGGAGGACCGCGCGGACTTCCAGACCTGGTCCCAGCACGTCGTCGAGAGCGATCCGGCGTTCGCGGAGCGCAACGCCGCCTCCTACCGCAGCCTCTTCGAGTGCGTCCGCTCCCTGGTCCGCCGCCGGCGCGACGAGCCGGGTGAGGATCTGCTGTCGGCCCTGGTCGAACTGCGCGACTCCGGGGACCGCCTCTCCGAGGCCGAGCTGATCTCGACGGTGTTCCTGCTGCTCGTCGCCGGCATCGAGACCACGGTGAACGTGATCGGCACGGGGGCCTTCCTCCTGCTGAACCACCCCGAGCAGCTCTCCCGCGTCCGCGCGGACGGCGCCCTGGTGGGGTCCGCCGTGGAGGAGATCCTGCGCTACATGGCGCCCATCGAGATGACGAGCCGGCACAGCCTGGAGCCCGTCGAGATCGGCGGGGTGTCCATCGACGCACAGAGCACCGTGCTGATCAACCTGGCCGCCGCCAACCGCGACCCGGCACGGTTCGAGGACCCGCAGTCCTTCCGCGTCGACCGGAACGACGGCAGCCACCTCACCTTCGGCCATGGCATTCACTACTGCCTCGGCGCCGCGCTGGCGCGGGCGGAGGCGGAAATCGCCTTCGACGTCCTCCTGAAGCGCTTCCCGACACTGCAACTGGCCGCTCCCGCCTCGGAGTTGACGTGGCGACACGTCTTCATGCGGGGTCCGGTCGAGCTGCCCGTCTCCTGGCGGTGAGCATGAAACGTGCCCTCACCGATCTCGCGCTCTTCGGCGGTCCGGCGACCTTCCTGCGCCCGCTCCTGGTGGGCATGCCCACCGTCGGCGACCGGGCACGGTTCCTCGCCCGGCTCGAATGGGCCCTGGACAACGACTGGCTGACCAACGGCGGCCCGCTGACCACGGAGTTCGAGGCCCGCATTGCCGACCTCACCGGCGTGCGGCACTGCGTCGCCACCTGCAACGCCACCGTGGCGCTCCAGCTGGTGCTGCGGGCCTCGGGCGTCACCGGGCAGGTCATCATGCCCTCGCTGACCTTCGCGGCGACTCCCCACGCGGCGAGCTGGGTGGGTCTTGAGCCGGTGTTCTGCGATGTCGACCCGGCCACCGGCTGCCTCGATCCCGCGCGGGTCGAGGAACTCATCACCCCCGCCACCGGAGCCATCGTCGGCGTACACCTGTGGGGCCGGGCGGCACCCGTCATCGAGCTGGAGAAGCTCGCCGCCGAGCACGGGGTGAAGCTGTTCTTCGACGCGGCCCACGCCTTCGGCTGCACCTCCGGCGACCGGCCGATCGGCGGCTTCGGGAACGCCGAGGTGTTCAGCTTCCACGCCACCAAGACGGTCATGTCCTTCGAGGGCGGGGCGGTGACCACGGACGACGGCGAGCTCGCCGAACGGCTCGTGGCCCTGCGCAACTTCGGCATCGACCAGGACAAGTCGGTGACCGCCGTCGGCATGAACGCCAAGATGAGCGAGTGCTCGGCGGCCATGGGCCTCACCTCCCTCGACGCCTTCGCCGAGACCCGCGAGCGCAACCGTGAGAACCACGCCCTCTACCGGTCGGAACTGCGCGGGGTGCCGGGCGTCGAGGTGCTGCCCTTCGACGAGACCGAGCGCAACAACCACCAGTACGTGATCCTGCTGACGGACCGCGCCGTCACCGGTCTGCACCGCGACCGGCTGCGGACACTGCTGCAGGCCGAGAAGGTCTTCCCCCAGCTGTACTTCTCGCCACCCTGCCACCTGATGCCCGCCTACCGGACCGATCCCCCGCTCCGGCTCGAACACACCGAGCGGCTGGCCGAGCGGGTGCTCGCGCTGCCCACCGGACCGTCGGTGTCCTTCGAGGACATCCGCCGGGTGTGCAGCATCATCCGGCTCGCCGCGGAGCGCGGCGAGCAGATCGACGCGATGTGGGACAGGGCAGTGCCCGCATGAGCGCCATCCGTCCGAAGCCCGACCCGGAGGTAACAGTTCTCGTGGACACCGTCCAAGCGGTAGCGCCCGCGCAGGCGATCGAAGACGTGGCACGCCCCGGCAGCGACCGTGCCGCGGCGATCCGCGCACTGCAACCCCGCCTCGCACAGCTCGGCGACACCGGCGACGGGGCCCGGGAACGGGCGGAGCACCTCGTCGACCTGGCCGTGCGGTACGGCTCCCACCCGTTCACCACCCTGGAGCAGGCCCGCCACCTGCTGCACGTGGACCGGGCGGCCTTCGCCACACTGCTCGACCTCTTCCGCCGCATACCCGAGCTCGGCACGGCCGTCCAGCGGGGTCCGGAGGGGAAGTACTGGACCAACACCATCCTCCCGCTGGAACGGACCGGCGCGCTCGACGCGGTGCTGCACCGCCGCCCGGCCTTCCCCTACAGCGTCGGCCTCTACCCCGGGCCGACCTGCATGTTCCGCTGCCACTTCTGCGTACGTGTGACCGGTGCGCGGTACGACGCGTCCGCGCTGGACGCCGGCAACGCCATGTTCGCGTCCGTCATCGACGAGGTGCCCGACACGCAGCCCTCGACGGTCTACTTCTCCGGCGGGCTGGAGCCGCTCACCAACCCGGGGCTCGGCGAACTGGCGGCGCGCGGCGGCAGTCGCGGGCTCGACATGACGCTCTACACCAACGCCTTCGCGCTCACCGACAGGACGCTGGAGCGCCAGCCGGGACTGTGGTCGCTGCACGCGATCCGTACCTCGCTGTACGGCCTGAACGACGCCGAGTACGAAGCCACCACGACCAAACCGCGCGCCTTCGGGCGGGTGCGGGACAACCTGGGTTCCTTCATGGCGCAGCGGGCCGAACGGCGTGCCCCGCTGCGGCTCGGCCTGAACTACATCGTCCTGCCCGGCCGGGCCGATCGGCTGATGGACCTCGTGGACTTCGTGGCCGGGCTGAACGAGCACTCCCCCGAGCGTCCCCTCGACTTCGTGACGGTGCGCGAGGACTACAGCGGCCGTGACGACGGCCGGCTCGCGGCCGCCGAGCGCGCCCGGCTGCGCGACGCGCTCCAGGACTTCACCGCCTACGCACGGGAGCGGACACCTGACCTGCACATCGATCTCGGGTACGCGCTGGAGAGCATGCGCAGCGGGGTGGACGCCGAGCTGCTGCGCATCACCCCGGCGACCATGCGCGGCTTTGCGCATCCGCAGATCGCGGTGCAGGTCGACCTCCTGGGCGACGTCTACCTCTATCGCGAGGCCGGGTTCCCCGACCTCAAGGGCGCAGACCGCTACATCGCCGGGCGCGTCACCCCGACCAGGAGCCTGCACGACGTGGTCCGCGAATTCGTCGAGCGGAATCCGCACATCGAGCCGCGGCCCGGCGACGAGTACTTCCTCGACGGTTTCGACCAGGCCGTGACCGCCCGGCTCAACCAGATGGAGCAGGACATCGCCGACGGCTGGGAGACGCACCGGGGCCTGCTGCGCGCGGGAGACGAAGGGTGAGTACCCGGCGGCGCCCCGCGCCGCCGGGGCTCAGACGGCAGCCGCCGCCGGGCGGACGTCCCGGTGCCGGCCGGTGAGTTCCTCCAGGACGGCCACCGCGTCCTGGGGGCTGCGCTCGGCGCGGGCCTCGTCCCGCAGCCGGCGGGCCTGGTCGAGGAACGAGGGCTCGGCGAGCACCCGGGCCACGCTGTCCCGGAGTCCCTCGGGGCTCACCTCGTCCTCGCTCAGGTGCAGGCCCGCGCCCTCGGCCGCCGTCTGCTGCGCCCGCAGGATGGTGTCCCACAGGTACGGCACCATGACCTGCGGCACCCCGTGGTAGAGGGCCGTCGACCAGGTGCCGTTGCCGCCGTGGTGGATCACCGCCGAGCAGCCCTCCAGCAGGACGTTCAGCGGGGCGAAACCGACGACCCGGACGTTCTCCGGCAAGGGTCCTGCCTCCCGCAGCGCGGCGGGGTCGGCGGTGACGACGATCTCCGCGTCGACCTCCGCCAGCACCTGGAGGTAGCGGTGGAAGACCGCCGGATCGGCGGTGAAGCTGCTTCCGGTGGACCCGGTCGTCAGGCACACCCGCCGGCGGGACCCGGCCTCCTTCAGCCAGTCCGGGACGACGGCCGGGCCGTTGTACGGCAGGTACCGCGTGGGCACCGTCGGCAGCGACAGGTCGAGCCGGAACCGCTCCGGCAGCATGTCGACGGTCCACTGGCCGACCACCAGCTCCTCGTCGTAGGCCACCCCGTACCGCTGGGCGGCCCCGGCCAGCCAGTCCTTCAGCGGGTCGGGGCGCTGCCCGGCGGGCCGTTCGGTGAGCTGCTCCAGGAACGCCTGACGGAAGTACGCGTTCAGGTCGCTCGCGGTCAGGATCCGTGCGTGGGCGGCGCCGCACGCCCGGGCGGCGATCGCCCCGGCGAACGTGTACGGCTCCCACAGCACCAGGTCCGGCTGCCACTGGCGGGCGTACCCGACGAGTTCCCGGACGAACGACTCGTCGTTGATCACCGAATAGAAATAGGGAACAGACAGGTCGTACAGGTTGAACAGAAAGTCCCAGTCGAACGCTTCCGGGCGGGACAGGTCGATATTCGCGGAGTATTTCTGGAGTTCCGCGCCCTTCTCCTGCATCGCCTCCAGCAGCCGGTGGTCCGCTCCCACCGGTACGGCGGTGAGCCCGGCACCGGTGATCGTGTCCGCAAAACCGGGCTGACTGGCGACCCGTACGTCATGCCCCGCGGCACGCAAGGCCCCCGCGAGAGGCACGAAGCCATGGAAATGCGAGGTGTGCGCGAAAGCCGCGATAAGCACACGCATAAGCCAACTCCTTTGACCCGATACCCATTGACGGACAGCCGGTGATTCTGCCGCAGCGCCCGGGCCGTGCATACGCGGGCCGATCTCCTCTGGATTCAGGGACGAGTGCCCCTTGAGGGTGCGGTGCGGCAGCACGCCACGAAGAGAGGCAACAGCAATGGCCGGTCCCCTTTCCCCCGGCACGGGGCGGGACACCTCCCGCCGTCCCCTGGTCGTCGTCCTGGGCGCCTCCGGGTACATCGGTTCCGCCGTGGTGCGGGAGCTCTCGCGCCGTCCGATACGGCTGCGCGCGGTGGCGCGCGGCCCGTTCGCCGTGCCGGCCGGCGGCCTGGCGGCGTCCGAGGCGGTGCGGGCCGACCTCACCGAGGAGGGCGCCGTCGCCGACGCGGTCCGCGGCGCCGACGCGGTGATCCACCTGGTCGCCCGCATGGCGGGCCAGGGTTCGTGGCGGTCCGCGGCCTCGGACCCGGAGGCGGAGCGGGTCAATGTGGACCTGGTGCGTGAAGTGATCGCGCAGTGCGCGGCGGCACCCGGCGAGGGGCCCGCCCCCACCCTTGTCCTGGCCAGCACCAATCAGGTGGCGGACGGCGGCCCCCAACGCAGCGCCTATGCCCGGCAGAAGGCCGCCGCGGAGCGGCACCTGCTCGACGCCGCGGCCCGGGGTGCCGTCCGCGGCATCGCGCTGCGCCTGCCCACCACTGTCGGCAGCGGCGCGGGCGTGACGCCCTCGATGGCCGACCGGGCCCTGTCCGGCGAGGCCCTCGCCCTGTGGCACGACGGCACCGTGCGGCGCGAATTCCTCGACGTGACCGACGCGGCCCGCGCTTTCGTCACCGCGCTGGACCATGCCGCTGACCTCAACGGCCGGGCCTGTGCGGTGGGCGGGCACATCGTCGCACTCGGCGATCTGTTCCGGACCATCGCCGACAGCGCGGCCCGCCACACCGGACGGCCGCCCGTTCCGGTGCTGTCGGTGGCTCCCCCCGACTACGCCGAGACCGGCGACTTCCGCGACCTCGACGTCGACTCCTCGGTTTTCCGGGACGTGACGGGGTGGCGGCCGGAGGTTCCCCTGCGCCGGGCCGTCGACGACGTCGTGTCGGCCCTCGCCCGGCGCCGGGCACTGCCGCGCTGACCGGCGGGTTCGTCAGTCGCCGCGCCGCGCGACGGCGCGCAGGTCCTCGATCAGCCGGGCCTGGTCCGACAGGGCCTCGCCCGTCAGCGGGGACGGCGCACCTGAGCGGACGCCCTCGACGAAGGCCGTCACCACGGAGCGGAACTGGTCGTGCGGGGGCACGGGAAACTCCTCGCGGGATCCGTCCCGTTCGAGGTGGACGACCGCGGTGTGGTCCGCGGGCGGCGTGTAGGCCCACGGCACGGTGATTCGCCCTTGTGAGCCGGTGAGCTCGTACCGGCAGCGGTAGGCGTGTTCCAGTCCGAACCCGAGCTGCGCCACCGCGCCGCCGGGCGCCGCGAGCAGCGCCGCCCCGCCGGTGTCGACGCCGGTGCGGCGGTCCAGTTTCAGGTATCCGCCGACCACCTCCAGACCGGGGCCGAGGTAGCGCAGGGCGGTGCGCAGCGGATAGACGCCGATGCCGGTGAGCGCGCCGCCGCCCAGGTCACGGCGGTGGCGGATGTCGTCCGCCGGCTTGCCGGGGATGGTGAACTCACAGGCCAGGGAGCGGACTTCGCCGATCCGCCCCGCGGCGAGCAGTTCGTCGACGAGGTGGTGCTGGGGGTGGCAGAGGAACATGTAGTTCTCGAACAGGGCCCGGCCGCGGGCGCGGGCGAGTTCCCGCAGCGCCGTGGCCTGCCGTGCGGTGGCGGTCAGCGGTTTCTCGCACAGGACGTGCTTGTCCGCCTCCAGTGCCCGCCGGGTCCAGTCGGCGTTGAGCGCGGGTGGCAGCGGGACGTAGACGGCGTCGAGGTCGGGCCGGTCGAGCACGGCCTCGTAACCGGTCACCGGCTCACCGCCGAACCGCCGGGCGAACGCCGCCGCCTTGGCCGCGTCCCGGCTCCCGATCGCGACCACCTCGACCGATGGATGGCCGGCGAGCGCGGGCAGCATGCGCCGCCAGGCGATGTCCGCGCAGCCCAGTACGCCCATCCGCACCCTGTCCACCGCCACCGTCCTCGTTTCTCGCCGCTCACCCCGTCATGGACACCTGGCCGGCGGCCCCGCGGGCAGGGGCCACCGGCCGATGCGATCCTTCGGCGGATCAGTCCAGGGCGGCCTCGATGAGGTCGGCGGCCCGCTTGGTCCCGCCCTCGGCCCGCAGCTCGGCGCGCAGCTCGTCGGAGCGGCGGCGGACCTCGGGGTCGGCGGTGAGCTCCAGCAGCGCCGTGCGCAGCGCGTCGGCGGTGGCGTCAGCGGTGTCGATGCGCCGGGCGACGCCGAGCTTGACGAGCTGGTCGGCGTTGCCGAACTGCTCGGCGCCCTGCGGCACGGCGATCATCGGCACACCGGTGTAGAGCCCCTCGCTGCTGCCGCCCATGCCGGCGTGGGTGACGAAGGCGTCGGCCTGCTCCAGGATCGCCAGCTGCGGCACCCAGTTGTGCACCTCGACGTTGGAGGGGATCTCCCCGAGCTCCTTGGCGTCGGTGTGCTTGCCGATCTGGAGGACCACGTGCCAGCCGGCCAGGCCGCCGAAGGCCGCCAGGCACTGGCGGTAGAACTCCGGCTGCAGGGTGTAGGCCGAGCCGAGGGAGACCAGCAGCACCTTCCCGGCGTCCGCCGGCCGGGTCCAGCCGCCCTGCTCGGAGCGGTCCCCGAGACAGGGGCCGACGAAGGTGACGACGTCGGTGTTCACCCGGTCCGCGTTGGGCTGCATGGCCTTGGTGATCACCGCGATGGTCCGGGCGGGCATGCCGCTGAAGGCGTCCACGTCCAGCGTGGTGGCTCCGCACCCGGCCAGCCAGGAGGCGAACTTCTGCCGGTACGCGTCGGCGCCCGGCAGCTGCATCAGCTGATCTCCGACCTCCTGCTGGTAGCCCTCCCAGGACACATAGCTCGGGGACAGCTGCACGAGCGGGCGGCTTTGCGCCTCGGCGAGCGCACGGCCCGCGTAGGACCCGATGTCGTAGAGGTAGAGGTCGGCGGGGTCCTCGTCGTAGTGGGCGCGCAGCTGGGGAAGGACCTGCATCGCCTCGTCGAGGAAGAGGGACATCGCCGAGATCGGGTCCTGCGGCCAGTTGTTGTCGGCGACGGGCAGGGTGGTGGTGTAGGGGACGAACTCGGCACCGGTGGGTTCGATCAGCTCGGCGACGTTCGGGGCGCCGGCGTACGTCACCCGGTGTCCCCGCGCCACGAGTTCACGAATGACCTCGAGGCCGGGCAGGACGTGGCTGACGATGGGACTGCCGATCATCGCGATGTGGCGACGAGACATAAGGGTTCGCTCATTTCAGTGCTACGGCGTATGGATACGACAACCCCCTCGGCCCGGGACCGCCGCACGGGGAAGCTCCCGGCGGCGGACGGCCTAGGGGGAGAAAGCAGAACGGTCAGGGGGCGCCGCGGCCCTCGTCAGCCGTAGATCTGGGGAAAGTGCATACCGCAGACACTAACCACATCCCCGGTTTCCGGAGAAGTGCGGGCCGTCTCCGCTCGCCCGCGGGCGCGGCCGCGTGCATCGCGTCCGGACACGCACCGCGCCCCTGATCGTTTGCGCAGCTGCCGCCCGCCGTGCGGCCGGTCGGCGGCCTTCCCGGGACGGACGCCGGTCTCCGGACCACCGACGGCCGCCCACCGACAACCAGCCGAAAATCACCGCCACTTGGCCGATTCCTTACCACACGTCGCCCCCCTCGCCGAACACCTCTGCTAATGTCTCGTGCCGTGATCTTCTCTTTCGTCGCCACCGGCATTTACTTCATCTGACGCCGCCCCCCGAGCACCTCTAGCTCCGGGCGCCATGGGCACGGCGAGCGCCGCTTCTCCAGCGGCTTTCCAGCGCCGTTCAAGCGCCGCACCGGCCTTTCACGACAGCCTTCTGTCCTGCGCCATGCGGTCATGCCCGTCTCCGGTACCCGTTCGAGCAGTGCTCCCCTCGGTCGACCTTTCCTGACCTACGGATGAAACGGCGTGCAATTCCATGCAGAACTCCTCTTCCACGAACAGCCTTCTCCCGTCTTCCCCCGCGCACGCGGGCACCGCGCTCGTCGAGGAGCGGCAGCCGGAACCGAGCGCACCGGCGGCCGGCGGTTTCCGGGTGGTCCTCGACGACATCCAGCACGCCCGCGGCACCCGCCGCCTGCTGGACGGCGTGCACCAGTCCGTGGCCCTGGGCGAACGCATCGGCGTCATCGGGGAGAACGGATCGGGCAAGTCCACCCTGCTGCGCCTGCTCGCCGGACTGGAAAAGCCCGACGGGGGCCGGGTGCTGGTGCGTGCGCCGGGCGGCACCGGCTACCTCCCGCAGACCCCCGAGCTGGCGCCCGACGACACGGTGCAAGACGCCATCGACCACGCCCTCGCCGAGCTGCGCGCGCTGGAGCACGAACTGCGCCGCTGCGAGGCGGCCATGGCCGAGGCGGACGGCGACGAACTCACGGCCCTGCTGGCCGAGTACGGCGATCTCATGGAGGCCTTCGAGGCCCGGGACGGCTACGCGGCCGACGCCCGGGTGCAGGCCGCCATGCACGGCCTGGGCCTGGCGTCCGTGGACACCACCCGGCACCTGGCCAGCCTGTCCGGCGGCGAGCAGGCCCGGCTGGGCCTGGCCTGTGTGCTCGCCGCCGCACCGCAGCTGATGCTGCTCGACGAGCCCACCAACCACCTGGACCGGGCCGCGCTGGAGTGGCTCGAGGAACACCTGCGCTCCCACCGCGGCAGCATCCTGGTCGTCTCGCACGACCGCGTCTTCCTGGAGCGGGTGGCCACGGCCCTGTGGGACGTGGACGCCGAGCGGCACACGGTCCACCGCCACGGCGGCGGCTACGCCGGCTATGTGAAGGCCAAGGCGGCCCTGCGGCTGCGGTGGGAGCAGCAGCACCAGGAGTGGAAGGAGGATCTGGCCCGCCAACGCGAACTGACGCGCGCCGCGGCGGACCACGCGGCCGCCGGACCGCGGGCCAACACCGACCGGACGAACGGCCGTCACCAGCGGAGTGTGGAGAAGCAGATCTCCGCCCGCGTGCGCAACGCCAAGGAGCGGCTGCGCCGGCTGGAGGAGAACCCGGTCCCCCGCCCGCCGAAGCCGATGCGGTTCGCGCCCCGGATCGAGGGCGGCGACTCCACGGGCGACTCGGTCGTCGCCGGGCTGCACCAGGTCGCGGTGGCGGACCGGCTCGATGTGCCGGAGTTCGAGGTGGGTGCGGGGGAACGCGTTCTGATCACCGGCCCCAACGGAGCCGGCAAGAGCACCCTGCTGCGGGTGCTGGTCGGCGATCTGGAACCGGACCGGGGCGCGAGCACGCGTCCGGCGCGCACCGGCTGGCTGCCCCAGGAGACACCGGTCACCGCGCCCGGGCTCAGCCTCCTGGACGCGTTCAGCGAAGGCCTGCCCGGCGATGCCGAGGCACATCGCGGGGCGTTGCTGGGCCTGGGGCTCTTCCGGCCGTCGGATCTGGCCACCGCGGTCGGCGGGCTGTCCGTCGGCCAGCGCCGGCGGCTCGCCCTGGCCCGTCTCCTGCACGACCCCGTGGATCTGCTGGTGCTCGACGAGCCGACGAACCATCTGTCACCGGCGCTGGTGGAGGACCTGGAGGAGGCCCTGTCGCACTACCGGGGAGCACTGCTCGTCGTCTCCCACGACCGCATGCTCGAAAGGCGGTTCACCGGACGCACAGTGCGCCTGGAGAACGGCTCCATCCGCGACTGAGCGAGCTGTTGCGCCGTACCACCCCATGAGACGATCCCCGGGGTGATCACCTAAGGGGAACGTCCGTACGTGGAGCGGGCGGCGGTGCCGTACGGCGCCGCCGCCGCTGCGCGACCGTCCCCCGCCGCCCGTGGCTGAACTGCCGCCTCGCGCTCTCCTTCCGTGCGGCCGCGCAGCTGATCCGGCCTGGCAGACCAGCGGATCCGCCCCTCCCCCGACCACCTGACAACGCTCCGGCTTTTCTGACCCACCGGCGAAAGGAACAGCCCCTCATGGCCAAGGACGGCTTCACCGACCCGCGCATCGTTCCCCACGAGTCGGATCAGGAACGGGACGCGCGTGAGCGGCTCACGAAGCTCCTCGTCGACAGCCCCATACCGCCCGAATACCTGATCGACAACCTGCCCGTCTACCTGCGCCGCCACCAGCTCGCCGACCTGCTCTCCATGGACGCGCTGTACCGCATGCTGCCCGAGATCCCGGGCGTCATCATGGAGTTCGGTGTGCTGCACGGCCGTCACCTGGCCACGCTCACGGCCCTGCGCAGCATCTACGAGCCGTACAACTCGCTGCGGCGCATCATCGGTTTCGACACCTTCACCGGCTTCCCCGACGACATCAAGGACGTGGACAAGGCCAGCACCAGCGCCCATCCCGGGCGTTTCGCGGTCCCGGAGAACGAGGTCGACCACCTGCGCGAGGTCCTGGCGGCCCATGAGGCCACCGAGCCGTTCGGGCACACCCAGCGCTCCTTCGTCGTCCAGGGCGACGTGCGCGAGACCGTTCCGCAGTACCTGGAGGACAACCCGGAGACGGTCATCGCCATGGCCTACTTCGACCTGGATCTCTACCAGCCGACCAAGGAGCTCCTGGAGGCGATCCGGCCGCATCTGACCAAGGGAAGCATCCTCGCGTTCGACGAGCTGGCCCACCCCAAGTGGCCCGGTGAGACCACGGCGCTGCAGGAGGTCTTCGGCCTGGACTGCGCACCCCTGCGCCAGCTGCCCGGCCGTGAGCCGCCGGTCATCTACATGAAGTGGGGCGAGTGACCGGGTCGCCGGCTTCCGTGATGACGACTCGACAGACCGGGGTGACCGCGCCCACGACCGTACGGGAACTCGCCATCGAGGGCGCCTTCGAGTTCACCCCCACGGTGTTCCCCGACCGTCGCGGCTCGTTCGTGACCACGTATCAGCACCATCTGTTCGCCGAGACGACCGGGCACGCCTTCCCCGTCGTCCAGACCTGCCAGAGCACCTCGCGCCGTGGTGTGGTGCGCGGTGTGCACTTCACCTCGACGCCGCCGGGCATGGCCAAGCACGTCTACTGCGGGCGGGGCCGGGCGCTCGACTTCGTCGTCGACCTGCGGGTGGGCTCGCCCACCTTCGGCCGGTGGGACACGGTCCAGCTCGACGAGGAGAGTCTCCGGTCGACGTATCTGCCGGTCGGTGTGGGCCATGTGTTCGTCGCGTTGGAGGACGACACCACGATGGTGTACCTCATGTCCGGGCCGTACGTGCCGGAGCATGAGCTCGCCGTCTCCCCGCTGGACCCGGCGCTCGGGCTGCCCGTCACGCTCGACGGCGTCGAGCCGATCCTGTCCGAGCGGGACGTCGCGGCCCCCACCCTGGCCCAGGCACTGGAGTCGGGCATCCTGCCGGACTACGAGGCCTGCCGTGCGCTGGAGGCGGCGCTGTAGCGGGCCGCGGCCGCCGCACCGCACACGAGGCCGCCGAGGCGCAGAGCGCCCCGGCGGCCTCGTGTGCGGCAGTATCCGGTGACCGGTGTTCAGTAGCGGTAGTGGTCCGGCTTGTAGGGGCCGTCGACCTCGACACCGAGGTAGGCCGCCTGCTCCGGGCTCAGCGTCGTCAGCTTCACGCCGAGCGCGTCCAGGTGCAGACGGGCGACCTTCTCGTCGAGGTGCTTGGGGAGCACGTAGACGTCGGTCGGGTACTCCTCCGGCTTGGTGAACAGCTCGATCTGGGCCAGCGTCTGGTCCGCGAACGAGTTGGACATCACGAACGACGGGTGGCCGGTCGCGTTGCCCAGGTTCAGCAGGCGCCCCTCCGAGAGCACGATGATCGTCTTGCCGTCGGGGAACGTCCAGGTGTGGACCTGCGGCTTGACCTCGTCCTTCACGATGCCCGGGACCTTGGCCAGACCGGCCATGTCGATCTCGTTGTCGAAGTGGCCGATGTTCCCCACGATCGCCTGGTGCTTCATCTTGGCCATGTCCGAGGCCATGATGATGTCCTTGCTGCCGGTCGTGGTGATGAAGATGTCGGCGGTCTCGACGACGTCCTCGAGCGTGGTGACCTGGTAGCCGTCCATGGCCGCCTGCAGCGCGCAGATCGGGTCGATCTCGGTGACGATCACGCGGGCACCCTGGCCGCGCAGCGACTCCGCGCAGCCCTTGCCGACGTCGCCGTAGCCGAACACGACCGCGGTCTTGCCGCCGATCAGTACGTCCGTGGCCCGGTTGATGCCGTCGATCAGGGAGTGCCGGCAGCCGTACTTGTTGTCGAACTTCGACTTGGTCACCGCGTCGTTCACATTGATCGCGGGGAACAGCAGAGCGCCGTCACGGTGCATCTCGTACAGGCGGTGCACACCCGTGGTGGTCTCCTCCGTCACACCGCGGATGCCCGAGGCGAGGGTCGACCAGTCGAGGGTGCTGTCCTCCAGCAGGGCGCGGACGACGGCGAGTTCCTCGTTGGCGGCCTCCGGCAGCTCTCCCGTCTTCTGGTACTCGACGCCCTTGTGGACGAGGAGGGTGGCGTCGCCGCCGTCGTCGAGGATCATGTTCGGGCCCGCGTGCCCGGGCCAGGTCAGGGCCTGCTCGGTGCACCACCAGTACTCTTCGAGGGTCTCGCCCTTCCAGGCGAAGACGGGGATGCCGGCGGCGGCGATCGCGGCCGCGGCGTGGTCCTGGGTGGAGAAGATGTTGCAGGACACCCAGCGGACCTCGGCGCCCAGGGCGACCAGGGTCTCGATCAGGACGGCGGTCTGCACGGTCATGTGCAGCGAGCCGGTGATGCGGGCGCCGGCCAGCGGCTGGGCTGCGGCGTACTCCTTG